>CAZCUL010000648.1:0-13821 GCA_964501475.1 uncultured Verrucomicrobiota bacterium
ATAGGCAACAACCGTTTTGTTGGTTGGCTGTTCCTGAATGACGGGCGCATCGCCACCGCCGTATGGTGCGCCTGGTGTCGCGCCTGCCGCTCGCCAATTGACAGGGTCGTTGCCGTATTGGTTCACATCGAGCCGCTGCAACGAGGGCCCAATGCCATCCGCCGCCACCGGCCAGGGCACGGAATCCGAATAACGGACTTTATCCACCAGGATTTCCGAAGTGAGGCCGGTGCCCGGATCGGGTTCACTCGGCATCACCAGTTCAACGCTTTCGCTGCTGTTATTCAGCTTCCGGCTGAATGGCCCCAACAGTGTGGTTCCGCCGGGCACGCCATACCGCAGCCGAAAACGATTGGCCTCGCCCGGATTTGCCACCGGGTCAAAGCTTACGATCACGATGTACCCTCCCGCAGGAATCGAGACCACCGGAAAATCAAAGCCCACGGCGTCGCGCAATCTCCACCGATTCGTCGTTCGCGCAGGATCGTAAAGCGCCACCGCGCTGCCCGAAATGTTGTGGATTTCCACAAACTCGTCCTCACCGTTATCCCAAAAGGCGCCATGCACAAAAACATCCGGCGGGCGATACATCACTTCGCTGATCACCACCGGCCCGACTCGGGGTCCTGCATTGGCCGAGCCCAGGCTGGTCGAGGCTTGGCGCACAAAATGGTCGTCGCCCGTGCTGATCACGTGCCGGCCGAACGTTTCCCCGTTCGGAATCGCCCCGAAATCGAAGCCGTGGGAATAGCCGGTCAAATTTCCGGCGGAGTCGGCAGAGAAGAGATGAGCCTCGTCACCATGCTCGCTCAATAGAAAATGGGCGCCGAACGCGCCCTCGGCAATGACGAGATGCCCTCCCGCCGGAATCATGGTGTTAGCTGGAATCTGATATTTTTTCGGTACATCCCGATCATCGGTCAGATACCAATAGCCCACGTTCACCGAACTGGCGCCCGGGTTATGAAGCTCGATGCTGTCCACCGCCGGCGAATCTGTATGGGTAAGAGCCTCATTGATCAGCACCATCGGGATGTTGGCCGCGCCGGGATCGTTCTGATTGGGGGTTCCGTGAAGAACGCCGCTGGGCCGCCACTGCTCCCGGGTGCTCCACAATTCGGGCGAAGCGTTCGGGTCCACTGCCACGAGCGAAAACCCGTGGCCGTCGGTGAGGCGATACCAGTCGTCGTCGTAGTTAAAGTCCGCAATCACCTCTCCCAGCAGCCCCACCAGCGTAATGCCTTCGCCATCGTTGGCCAGGTTGTTGGTGTATTGCCCTGCAATGTTGCCGACGGCCCCATAACGGCTGTTGAATGCCGCCGCGTTCTTCGTCACCAGAGCGTGCTGCCCCGGCGCCAGACTGGTCACAGCGCTGAAGCTGAAGTCGAAGTCGATCCCATTGACAAATTTCACGCCGTTGAGGCTGACGGTGGAGGAGCCTATGTTCTTGATTTCGATAAACTCGAAATCGTCATCCCCATACGGGCTGGGCGCCGGCGCATCGGCCGGATGATACATGAACTCGCTCACGATGAGCGGCGTGGGATTGACGATGAAGGTGGCAGCGGCCGGACCGCTCCAGACAGTGCCCACCCTGGCCCGCGCGACAATCCGCACATTATTGTTGATCGTGATCGGGCCTCCATAGGTCATCGCTCCCCCGGCGATCCCTCCGCCCGAAGCGCGAGGATCTGTTCCATTCAACGTGTAATAAATAGTGCCCGCCGGGGCCGAAATGCTCGTGGTGAAGCCTGCTTCGACTTTTCCGCCGGCGCTGCTCAGCACGGGCGATTTTGGAAACTGCGCGTCGATCCAGTTGAAACGGCCTGCGATCCACTTTTTCTTTTCCGCAATAATGGTCTCATAGGAGCCGGGGACCGCGTAATTGACATGCCAGATGGCCGACGTGCCATCGACGGAGGCGTCCACCAGATTGGGCCCATCGGGATTCGGCCAGAGATAACTGTTCCAGCGGTTGTACTTTTGGTTGTCGCGAATCGCTGCTTCCTTGAGCAGTTGATAAAGCTCCTCCACCCGGGCCACCACTCTGTCTCCGCTCATGATGTTGGTTCGCAGTACGCTCCAGCGATCAATAATTTTCTGGTTGAAGTCCGGATCGCCGGGCGCATCGATGAGCCGACTCAACCAAATATGGTCGGTGTCGTTGAGGTCATCGTAATACCAGCCGTTGGTATTTCCGCCATCGAGGTAGTTCGCATTCCCAAGACTCAGGTTCCAATCCCAAATCGGGTTCATCTTCAATTTCCCGCCCCGATCCTTGTGCATGTAGTTGCTCAGGCGGTAGCCGTCGATTTGCTTCGCGAATTCCACGATCCAGTGGTTTTCCACAAAAGAATCCACATCGATGTAGTGCGAGTAATGATTGGTGCCGGTCCGGGTCAGCCAATCGCCGGCATACATCGTGTTTTCGAATGTATTGAGGTAGCGCAGCAACCAGGCGCTTTGCGCGGCCGTCACTTCGTGCGGTTTGGGATCGTGGAAACGCAGTTGCTGACCTCTGGAAGTGGTGAAGGTCTGCTCCGCAACACCGCCCGTGGGAGGTTTGTCCTTTTTGATGACGTAGCCACCGCTCACTTCCGGTTCCGAATTCTGGCTGGGCGTCAGCCGGGCAACGTCCACCCGATTGTTGTCGATTTTGATTTTCTCGAGGAGCACGTAAACGCCGCGGTAATCACCGGGATAATCGAGCTTGCCGCCATTCGTATCGATGAACACTTCCACCAGCCGCCGCCGGACGGAGTAATGCCCCATTTGCTCGAACAACTCGAAGGCCAGGAAATTATTGATCAGACTCTTGTCGGTATAGGGACCATTGATCACCCAGTCCGATTCCGAAGGCAGTCCCAGCAGACCCTCGTTGAGGTCATTGCCGAAAACGTCGTTGATTTCGAGGTTGTACTGCTGCTTGGGCCAGTCCCGGGAGGATTGGCCGCGGCGTTCAAGCTGGCACAACCCCTGGTAATCGGCCGGAAGATCCAGGGAACTGCGTCCGCGGAATGTGTCAACGACTACAATGGACGCCGGCGTCCGCGGCTCTCCCGGCGGGATATCGACCGCGATGGTGGCGCCATGGGTATTGAGGACCAGCAAGGGAAGCTTGGATTCAAATCCGCTCAGTCCATTTCCAATCAATTCGTAGGTCTGCGATCCGACCGGCCCGGGCAAAAACGTTCCGGAGCTGTCGAAGACCCTCGCTTTGATCACCCGGCTAATCGTCACCGCAATCGGACTGCTGTAAACGGGAGATGACGGCGTGGGCACAGAACCATCGAGGGTGTAACGAATGGTCCCTGAGGGCGCCGACAACTGAACGTTCAATGAACTCTGGCTGAAGATCCCCCCTGAAATGGAGAAGGTCACTTCCGGCATAAAGCCGGCCCCGCTGGTGGAATTCTGCGCACCCGGTGTCGGGGTGAGGAAGACTCCCACGATCTGCGGGTTCGCCTCGTCACGGCCATAGGACACATCCTCCTGCTGGGCGGGAAAGGTGGGGGCGAACTCCGAAACCACGTTTGTATTCGGATCGACCAGGGCCAGATACTCACCCTCGTTGCTCAATCTGAAATTAGTGTGCAAGGGCGCTGGAGGATTGGTCCGGTTTTTATCCGACGCCCATACCAGAAGATAATCTCCCACGAACACATCCACCGAGGGGAAACGCCACTTGGTCAAATTGGTGGCATCATCCGTCAAAAACCAGCCCTGCAGGTTGACGTTCAACGGCCCCAGATTCTTGATCTCGATCCAGTCCGAGGCGTCCCCGTCTTCGTCGTCAATCGTGTCGTCATTGTTCGCCATGAATTCAGAAATGATCACAGTCGATTCCGGCGCGCTCGGGTCGAGTGTATAGGTCCAGCTTCCGCCGGCGAACGGGTTCTGCATCGATGAGTTGTCGGTGATCCCATGGCTCGCAGACCACTCCACAGTCACGGTGCCGTTGGTTGGCTGCAGAAATTCGAAAAGATAATCGGTCGAGGGGGCTATGACCGTCATGTTCACGGCAGGTTCGTCGTTAATCAGCAAGTCCGAAGCATTTACGCCGGTCACATCTTCGTTAAAGGCGACTTCAATGCCGGCTAATTGCCGCAGGACGGCTCCCGGAGGAGGATCAATTCCCGCCAGAGTCGGAGGCACATCATCCACGCTCGACACCAGTGTCGCCTCGAAAAGGAGATCCGAACTGGTAAGATTACCGTTGAAGAGGTGGACGGCAACGACGTTATTGCCCGGCACGAGCAGGCTGGAGACAGCATTACTGATCGAGACCGCCAAGGTCCGAAGTTCCTGGGCATCCAAGGCTGTATCATTGTGAAGAAGTTCCCCGGCCGGCACATTGATGCGGCCCGCTTCCGTGCCATTAATCCAAGCCACCGCCCCATCGTCCACCTGCACCGTCAAATCCAATTTCGAGATGTCCGAGGGGTTATTGATGACAAAAGTTTTCCGCAGATAAACGCTGGTATAATTTCCGGCCTGACTCGTTGGGAGGTTGTTTGCCGAAAGGCCGTCCGAAGCGCCGTAACCGACCGGCGCTGTGGCCGATTGCCACGCAGAATCGTTAAAATCAGGCTGTCGCCAGAGCGTCGAGGGGATCGAGGCCTCGTTTGTCCCGAGAATGTATTTCCACGTGGACCCGGTGGGGATAACTACAGCCGCCTCCAGCACGGCAAAGGAAGCGAAACACCCAACGACAGAGATTACGAAACGTTTAATCATAGCAATTCTTGAATTAGATTTCCGCAGCCACACCCCAAAAAGCCCAACCTGGAAGCTTTCCCAACCCGGCCCCGGCATTCATTCGCCGCACCTGTCCGCCTAAAAGACAAGAATGAACGTCGAGCGAGCGCTTAGCGCTCAGTTATTCGGCGATGGAACCTTTTTAGCACATTGTTTCAAGTTTGTCACAAACTAATCGCGGCCATCCAGGATGGCGTAAGATCGTGCGGCGGACGACCCGAAAACCCGAAAAAGCAAGGATTGACGCGTCCTGGAGTCTTTGAGATGCATTATGCAAATCAGCTTCAAAAGTTGCATGATCCGATCCGCCTCGAAATCCGGCAGTTGTTGCGGCATCAGTCGCCGCTCTTTCCTCGTGGACACGGGGATGGGATTTACCGGGTTGGCCCTGGGCGCTCTTCTTTTTAAGGATGGCATTGCGCGCGCCACGGAAGCCGGCGACGCCTCGCAACTCGTTGGCTCACCCCATTTTCAGCCCCGGGCCAAAGCTGTCATCTGGATCTTCCTCTGCGGCGGGGTCAGCCATCTCGAAAGCTTCGATGTCAAGCCGGAGCTGAACAAATACGCCGGTAAATCGATCGACGAGACGCCGTACCGCGAGGCGCTCGACCCCGCCAAGGTCAACAAAAACATCGTGGGTGCGAACCCGAAGCACGGCAACCGCAAGGTCATCATGCCGCTTCAAACCGGTTACCGCCGCTATGGCCGGAGCGGTTTGCCGGTCGGCGACTGGTTTCGACAGATCGGAGAATGTGCGGATGATCTGGCGGTCGTGCGATCTCTTTGGACTGTTCACAACGATCACGGGGCTCAATTGACCTTTCAAACGGGGCGCCACCCTCGTGAGGGCGCCCACCCGACTCTCGGTTCCTGGGTCAGTTACGGTCTGGGCTCGCTGAATGCCAACCTGCCCGAGTATGTCGTTTTGGGTGTTCCCACTGGCGATTGCTGCGGTGGCGCATGGACCTTTGGAGCGGGTTACCTCGGTCCCGAACATGGCGGCGTCCGGCTCAAGGTCGATCCCGAAAGGCCGCTTCCGTTCATTAAGCCGGCCGACCCGTCAGTCACCCGGGAGGAGCAGTTGGCCAACCTCAGTTTGCTGGGCAGACTGAATCATCTTGCCGGCATCGACTATCCGGATGACCAACAACTCCGCGCCCGAATCAAGTCCTACGAACTCGCGTTCCAAATGCAGACTTCCATCCCGGAGACGCTGCAGTTGGAGAAGGAGACGGAGGCCACGCGCCGGCTTTATGGTTTGGACAAAGCCGAGAGCAAGGAATTCGGCGAACTCTGCCTGGCGGCCCGGCGCCTGGTGGAACGCGGCGTCCGATTCGTCCAGATTTTCCATGGCGGCGGCGGCGGCGGCGCCTGGGACGCTCATTCAGAAATCAAAGCCAATCACACGAAACTTTCGCATCAGGTGGACCAGCCGATCGGGGGCTTGCTCAAAGACCTCAAACAGCGCGGGATGCTCGACGACACGCTCGTGGTCTTTGGCACCGAATTCGGGCGTTCCCCGGGGGCCGAAGGCAGCGGACGCGACCATCACCCGCAAGGCTTTTGCGCCTGGCTGGCCGGTGGCGGAATCAAGGGCGGCATCACGCACGGCGCGACTGACGAGCTCGGCTTCCACGCCGTCGAGCATCCTCATTATGTTACGGACATTCATGCGACGGCGCTGCATCAGCTTGGATTGAACTCGCGGCAACTCGAGATCCCCGGCCGCAAACGGCTCGACCTGGATCATGGCGCGCCCATCAAGGAAATCATCGCATAGCTCTCGAAGCAGCTCAGGAGTGCCCTTTCTCCATGGCATCTGAGCCTTCATTGCCACCCGCGCCGGCCGGCTCGCGTCGCTGGCGTGACCGGTTCCTTGACTGGATTGAATGGGCCGGCAACAAACTTCCCGATCCGGCCGCCCTGTTTCTGATCGCGCTGGTGCTTACCTGGATCGCCTCCGCGGTGCTGGCGCCGGTTCGTTTTCAGGAGCCCGACCCGCGAACGATTGTGCGGAACGAGGCGGGCCAAATTGCTTCCTTCCAGCCGATTCAAATCCAGAACCAGCTCGAGGGCCATGCCCTGGCCCGGTTCCTGGCGCGGATGGTGAAAACCTTTACCGAGTTTCCGCCATTAGGGGTGGTGCTTGTGGCCATGCTTGGGCTCGGCGTGGCCGAACATACCGGACTGATCAACGCCATCATCAAGACCCTGCTCGGGTTGACCCCGAGGCGCCTTCTCACTCCCATGCTGCTGCTGGTGTCCATTGTCAGCCACTCGGCGGGCGACACCGGCTACGTCCTGGTAATTCCGCTCGGCGGCGTGATCTTCGCCGCCTTCGGCAGGCATCCCCTCGCTGGCATAGCTGCTGCCTTTGCCGGCGTTTCGGGCGGGTTCAGCGCCAATTTCCTCCCTTCTGCGCTCGATCCGCTCTTGCAAGGTTTCACCCAGTCTGCCGCCCAAATCGTCGCCCCGGCCCGCCAGGTGAATCCGCTCTGCAATTGGTTTTTCACCAGCTTCTCCTGTTTGATCATTATTGGGCTGGGATGGTACATCACCGATCGCATCGTCGAACCGCGGCTGAAACGAGTGCCGATAGACGCCGAGCCGGCGGACCTGCCGCGGCTCGACACCCTGGGCCGCCGCGAGCAACGCGCTTTATGGCTGGCTCTGGCCACCATGATCGCCGCCCTTGGCTTGCTGACGCTCGCAGCCGCGCCGCCGACTTCGCCGTTGCGCTCCAGCGACGGCGAACTGGCTTCGTTCAATGCGCCGCTCATGGAGGCAATCATCCCGCTCATTTTTCTGCTCTTCCTTGTTCCGGGCATTGTCTATGGCTACGCCGCCGGCACGGTCAAAAGCCACCGCGACATCGTCCAGGGCATGAGCAAATCCATGAGCACGATGGGCTATTACCTCGTCCTGGCTTTTGCGGCCGCACAGTTTACCTATGCCTTCCGGGAATCGAACATCGGCGCGCTCCTCGCCATCAAAGGCGCCGCGTTTCTCGAAAGCCTTCGTCTGCCGGCGCAAGTGACTATTGTGGGAATCATTATCCTGAGCGCCTTCGTCAATCTGCTCGTGGGCTCGGCTTCGGCCAAATGGGCGGTGCTGGCGCCGATCTTTGTTCCCATGCTGATGCAGGTCGGACTGGCGCCCGAACTCACGCAAGCCGCTTATCGCATCGGTGATTCCAGCACGAACATCATTACGCCGCTCATGCCCTACTTCCCGCTCATCGTGGTCTATTGCCAGCGCTACGTGCAGCGCACCGGCATCGGCACTCTCGTCTCGCTCATGTTGCCCTACTCCATTGTCTTTCTGGCAAGCTGGACACTGTTGCTGCTCGGCTATTGGGCGCTGGGCCTGCCGCTCGGTTTGCAATCGCAATACACCCATCCTTGAGGCAATGTTGTGGCGTGGCGGATGACGCAGAGATGCCCCCGGAGCAGCCGGTCGAACTGGCCATCGACGGCGTTCTCGATCTCCACACCTTTCGCCCGAAGGACGTGAAGGACGTCGTCAGCGAGTATATCTGGGCCTGTGGTCAAAAGGGCATTTGGAAAATCCGCATCGTCCATGGCAAGGGCATTGGGAATTTGCGCCGCACAGTTCACGCCCTCCTCGAAAAAAATCCGGCCGTGGAATCGTTTTGCCTCGCCAGCGAAGCCTTTGGCGGCTGGGGAGCGACGATTGTGACCCTGCGGCGGAGTCAACAAACACGGTAAGGAACGACGCTCGAAAGCCCCACCGCCGGGGTCGGTGCCGCGCTCGGTTCAATCAGCCTCGGATTCGGATCTGGCTGGGTCGGATGACTGCAATTGTAATTCTGGCACACGGCCGCCTGGCGGCGACAGGTCTTCCTCCATCAGGAGTGTTTGCGCATCCGTTATCACCAGGCGAGGGTCCAGGAGGCCGTAACTGTAAATGTTGCGGACTCTTTGCCGCTGATCGATGAGATAGACGCGCAGAGGGTGGTAATACGGCCCCATTGCGCTGAAATCCTTCCGCCGATCAACCCGTTGGCCGTAGGCTTCGAGGAGCGGTTGAAGGGCTTTCTGATTTCGGGTGGTGAGGAAGAGCCATTCGGCGCCTTCGCCCTGGGCGAGCGAGACACGTCCGTAGCGAGCCATCACACCGGGAGTATCGTGAGCCGGATCGAAGCTCAGGGTGATGAGCGACATCTTTTCCGCCAGTTCAGGCTGCCGGCGGGTGATGCGCTGCAATTCGCTCAGGACACCGGTCGCCCGCATGCATGCCTTTGGATCGGCGCATCGCGTGTAGATGAAACTGAGCACGACCACACGGCCACGCATAATGTCGCAAAGCTGCACTGGCGCGCCGTTCGTGCCCAGGACCGTGCCGTCGGCCGCGGGCTGCAGGACAGCCAGGTCATAGCTGCCCGCGGCAGGCACATCGTAGTCGTATTCCGCGGTGCGCCGCTTGAGCAGGTCGGCCGTGACGGTTTCGGGGCGGACTTCGATGAGCCCGGCGCTGTTCGCCGGGACACTCGCCAGAACTCCCAAGAGGACGAAAGTGATGATGGACTGTTTCATAAGATCGAGATTGTTACGGGGCTTTGCCGGGGAGCAGCGTCTGGCCGCGCCCCGGCATTCGGTCCATGTTATTGATAAAGGCTGGCCGAGCCGAAGCGCATGATGTGCGGACGTCCGAGCTTCTCTTCCTTGAAGTCCAGGGTGAAACGGTGCTTCAGCTCCTTGCCGTCCCAGTCGTAAGCCTTAAAAAACTGATCGTTGTCGTCTCCCTGCTTGTCCCAGTTCGCGAGCAGCGACGTCGTGAAGTAAAGGCGCTTTCCATCCCAGCTCTGGCTGACCATGTTGACCTGCCGGCCGATGGTCTGCTCGTGAGTCAGTTTCGGGCGGTGCGGATTCGATACGTCGTAAACCCGGCACTTTCCGTCGCCGAAACAGCCGACGAAAAGCAGGTTGTCGTCGGCGCTGAGGCTGATGTCCACCGGCAACACGCCCTGGCCCTCGGGGCCTACGTGACCTGCCTCTGTGGCTTGCCATTCGCCATTGTCATCCGCGTGGATCAACCAGAGCTTTGAGGTCAAGGCCGTTGCGGTAAAGGCGTAATTGTGTTTCGGTCCCCAGGCCCAGCGCACTTCCAGCGGCGCGCCCGGCACATGAAACACCTTGCGGGGCTGCCGCGTGTGAAAGTTCCAGAGAACCATCGTCTGCCCGAAGTTCTTCATCGCTTCGGCGTCCTGCATCAGCTCGCCAAGCGGTCGCATGTAATTCTTCCAGCCCGTGAAGGACGAAGTCAGCATGACGTTCTTTCGCGGCAAGACGCGCGCGTCATAGCCATAGCCGTCGGCCACGTCCTCGATTTCCGCGCCAGCCGGCTGCGCCTTCGTCGGCATCCAGTGAGTGACCAGGTGACGGCCGTCGTTGCTGTATTCGACAATGGCGGTGCGACCGCCCTTGTCCTTCGTGTTGGACAGGCAGGGCACGAGCATGCGCCCGGGCAAGGCATAGAAGCCGTGCGGGCCCACGGCGCCGGTCTTCTTCGCGAAGTCCTTGATCGTTTTCTTCAACTGCGGCCGGCCCGGATCAGTGGCCACGTCGAAAATAAAGATGTGACTGGAGTCCAGTCCGCTGAGCCACAGTTCCCGGCGGTCGTCCGTGAACCCGCCGTGATGCGCCTCGTGCCGGCCGCCGACCGACGTGGCATGCACCACTTTCCGGTAGTCGGGTGAATCGGGTTTCACGTCGATTGTGACCAGCTTGTCGGAGCCGTCGCCCCAGCCTTCGACGCCGAGAGTCCAGACATAAACGAATTCCTCCTGCCCGGTGATCTTCGGCATGTAGGGGGACATGCAGGTTTCGTCGGCTTGAGAAATGCCCGGCGCGATGAATGCCCAAAGAGCGGCCGAGGCAACTCCACGTCGGGCGGTTCGACCGGCCTGCCGAATCAGGCAAATGGCCGGATTGATTTTGATGACAATGTTCGTTTTCATAAGTCGGAGATTCTAGCCGGGTTTGGGTCGCTGGGTATGGAACGAAAGGTGAATTTTTACGCTTGAGCCGACCTGCAATCGCGTGCAGACCCGCAGCGGATAGCCTCGGACGCGGCTCTTCCAGATTGGAGAGGCACCCGCCCTCGGCTTGGCGAGCCAGCAAGTAATCGACATAATGGAGAGCCTCCTGCTGAAGCTCGGCTGGCATCGCTGCGAATCAGACCGGTGCACGGTTCGCCAGGAGTGACTGCGGGTCCTTTATACTCGCACCCGCATCCATCCGTAGCGGGTGTGGTCCGGCTCGAGGGCCAGGGCTGCGTAGGTCTCTTTCATTTTGGACATGTGGTCAGCATTGAGCTTCTCGAACTCGAGGAGGGTCTTCAGCTCTTTGCTCATTCGCGACTCGTAATCCTTCGGCACGGGCGGGTAGGAAGCGGTGTCCACCTTCCCGATACCATAGAGTTTCGCCGAGGTCAGTCCCAGGATCTTGCGTTTGGCGGATTCGGTCAGGGCCGGATAGCCGTATTTCTCGCGCATCGCTTCCGGGATCTGGAACCGCCACAACGCCTCAATCTGCCACTGCGGCGATCCGTACCAGACTGAATCCGAGCCAAAGACAATCCGGTCCTCGCCCATGAACTTCATGAGCTGGCCCATGATGTGCGCAGCCACCGTCGGGAAGGTCACCACGGAGGAGGCCCAGGTCGTGCCGATCTCGGCGTAGCAGTTCGGCAGGTCGCTCACGAGCTGGGCGTATTCGGTCGTCCAACTGATGTTCGGCACGCCGCCGCGAAGTTTGTCGGCTTGAATATCCTTGAGGGTGTCGCCCAGGAAGAAGTTCGGCTGGATACAGGCGTGATAGCTGATGAAGTTGAGATTGGGCCAGTCCCGCGCCGCTTTCGGCAGGTCGCCGGGATGGCCGCGCAACGGGTCGGGCGGTCCGGGCGCCAGTCCTTTGTGGACACAGATGTTGTTGAGGCCCGGCTTTCGCTCCTTGATCCGTTCGTGGTTTTTCTGAATAAGTTCAAAGGTTGGATAGGCCACCTCCTCGTCGTCGTGCCGCCATTGCCGCATGAGGCTGTTGGGATCGTTGTCCACTTTGGCGGCGTTCGAAATGTTGTAACCTTTCCAGGAATCCGGCTGGTTTTGATCGATCTGTTCCTGAATGCAAGCCAGGTTGCCTTTGCCGACATAAAGCAGGCCATGACAGAGCATGCGGGTGGAACCGGAGATCTCGTTGATGAAGTTGCGCGCCGCCGCGGTCTGCGCCGCCGTCAGAATCTCGCCGCGCTGGGCTTCTTCCGCGTTGCGCGGGGCTCTGGCCCTTTCGCCCTCGACCTGGACCATCGAGGCGGTGACGTTGCTCAGCAACCCGATGGTGACCTGGCTGTCGAGATACACGTCCTTGATGAACTGCGTGAGGTGGGCGTAGGCCGGGTCGATGGGAAGACCGACCAGCGCCGGGTTCCAAACGCCCCAGGTTTCGCCCTGCTCATCGGGTTGCCCTCGGGGATTGAAGGGGTTGGATTTGACGGTTGGCGCCGATGACGGCCCCTGGGCAATGGCCCGCAGCGCGGCCGGAGAAGGTTTGCTCCCGCGAACAAAGTGCAGTTGATCGTCGAAAACGAACAAATCCCTGGGCGGCGCCGCGGCCGCGTATGCCGCCGGCTCGAACATCTCGATCAGGCTGACATTGAAGAACCGTCCGAAAACTTCGTTCATGGCGAGCAACGTGGCCGCCATTCCTCCCGAACTGTGCAGGAACTTCCGCCGGCTGATGCCCAGCCTTTTGCTGGCTTCGTCGGCCAGTGCTTCGATCCGCGCTTCGACGCGCCGTTGTTCTTCCGTTTGCGGCACCGGCATGTATTCGCCGTTCGAAATCATGCGCGTCGGGATGGGCGCGTGGAAAAGCTCGGCCACGTCGGCGCGTCCGCATTTGGCGACCTGTGCCTCGCCCAGGAGTCCGTGATCCTCCTCCCAGACAAGGCGGGTTTCATTCCATTTTTTCATAGGCACGTTTTCCGCCTCTGACGCTCTTGCGTCAAGTTCAGTCAAGGCCGGTTTTCAACCTCGAGCGCCGGATTTGATTTCGATCCCGTGGTTGCCGCCGTCGCCGGCGTCGCACAGGTGATGGATGAGTCACCTCGATCAACCTCCATGAACCGTGCTGCGAGGATCTCAATTTGGACTGCGGTGGCAATCCCGCCAAAGCGGGAGCGACACCGCTTTGGCTTTGCCGGTCGTTGCAGAAGCCGGAGCCAAATCACCGTCTGCCGCTGTGCTCTGCCGGGTCCTCTACCGCTTTCTTTCCAGAGCATGTGAAGCTGATGGGCAAGATTCGCCCGTCGTCCATCCTGTGCGCGCACCAAAGCGCCAGAGGACTGGCGCCCGTCCGCCGTAATACTATGGAGGGTGGGCAGTCCAAGACCTGGCGGGTTTTCCCATGGCCCCGGTAAACGCGAAGCGTCTTGGAGTGTGGTAGTCGTCTCCGCTCTGCCGGCCCACTGCAGAACGTGTTTTTCCGGTTCATAGTCCCGATGCGCGGCCAAAGTTGGAGGTCGAGGCTTTCCAGGTGGTCGTGAACTGTGACGCGCGCTACTGGCTCTGGCCCAAAAAGGGCGGTGCGCATTGAGCAGTTTCCTAGGGTTGTTTGGAGCCAAAGCGGCCGATGGCGATGGCCCAATCCGATTGGTAAGGAGCCTTCCACCCGCGTTGTTCGGGAGAAAAAAGTCCGAGATCAATCTCCTTGTGGGGCTTCATGGCATCGACCGCGATCGCCGGCTCTTGCCCTTGCATGCCGGACAGATTCAGTTGAATCGCGTCGGCGTCCTCCTTGTAAAAAATGAAATGCGCGTTGCCGGGTGTCTTGAGGCACATGCCATCGGTCAAATCGTTGGCTCGCGCCAGTTCCTTCAAAAAACGAATGTCGAAGAAGCGTGCCCAGGTCCGGATCCATTCCTTGTGCTCATAAACGCCGCTCGGTTGGACCAGGTTTCCCCAGATATTGGCGGCACCGCCGGCCATGGTCGAATGCCACAGGCCGCGGCGCGTCAAGGTTTCGTCGTAATCCTTTTCGGGATAAG
>CAZCUL010000649.1:0-17163 GCA_964501475.1 uncultured Verrucomicrobiota bacterium
GGTCTGTCCCAGAACAGAGATCCTTCCCTCCTTTGTCGGAAACCTTGTCGGAAACCTTGTCGATTGGCGGGTATTTCGACAAAGTTCGCCGACGAAGTTTCCGACAAAGTTTCGAAACCGACGATTTTGGGACAAGCTCTACCTACCCGTAATATGGGCGGTTCAATGCCTCGAAGAACCCATCCTTGCCCGGCGTTGAAAATAGAATGAACAACTGCTTGCTTCGTTTTCCGCGGTGGATTTGTGTAACAAGCAGTGCGTGAAATGATGAATCCGATGGGATCGAGCCGCATTTTCGGCGGCGATTATTCGTTGCTTTTCGCGCTTCTTCTTCCCACAGCGTGTGCCCTGGCTGCGGAAAGCGAAGTTTCGCCCGCTCTTTCGCCCGAAGCTGAGCGAGCCACTTTCCAACTTGCCGACGGGCTGCGCATCGAGTTGGTCGCCAGCGAACCAATGGTGCAGGATCCCGTGGCCATGACGTTCGACGAAGACGGGCGGCTGTGGGTAGTGGAGATGCGCGGGTTCATGCCGAACATCGACGGCGAAGGCGAGGAGGAACCGGTCGGCCGCGTCTCGGTTCTGGAAGACATCGATGGGGATGGCCGGATGGATCGAAGTCGCGTGTTTGCCGAGGGGCTGGTTTTGCCGCGCGCTATTGCCGTGGTAAAAGGCGGGGCGCTTGTGGCTGAAAGGAAACCGCTTTGGTTTTTCGAAGATACCGATGGCGATGGCCGGTCGGATCGCAAAACGTTGGTTGATCCGGAATACGGCGGGACTGGAATGCCGGAACATTCAGGCAACGGTTTGTGGCGCGGAATCGATAACTGGCATTACAACGCAAAGTCGCGGACGCGGTACCGGTTTCGTGACGGCAAATGGCGCAGCGACCCGACCGAATTCCGCGGCCAATGGGGCATCTGCCACGACGATTACGGGCGCCTCTTTTACAACTACAACTGGTCCCAGCTTCACGCCGATCTCGTCCCGCCCAATTATCTCTCGCGGAATCCTCATCACACCCCGGCGACAGGAATCAGCGTTGGGATTGCGACCAACCAGAGTATTTTTCCAATCCGTTCCACGACGGCGGTCAACCGCGGTTACATTCCGGGCGTGCTCGATGAAGACGGGCGCATTCGCGAATTCACTTCCGCGGGCGCCCCGCTCATTTATCGCGGCGACGCCTTGCCGGCCGAGTTTCGCGGCAACGCCTTCGTGTGCGAGCCGGCGGGAAATCTCATTAAGCGAAACATCGTGGTTGATGGAGATTTGGAATCAAGCGCGCAGCCGGCCTGCGCGGAACGCGAGTTTCTTGCTTCCACCGACGAACGGTTTCGTCCGGTCTTCCTGAGCGATGGTCCTGATGGCGCGCTTTACGTGGCGGACATGTATCGCGGCATCATTCAGCATCATGCCTATATCACGCCGTATCTGCGCCGGAAAAGCATCGAACGTGACCTCGAAAGACCGCTTCATCTTGGCCGGATTTGGCGGATCGTGCCGGCGGATTTCCAAAGAAAGCGGCTGCCGCGGCTTTCGACGGCCCGCGCGGAGGAACTGGCCGCGGTTCTTTCGGATGCGAACGGCTGGCACCGTGACACCGCGCAACGGCTCCTGGTCGAACGCCGCGATCTGTCCGTATTGGGCAACCTTCGTCAGTTGGCCCTGCACGGGACGAATCATCTCGGCCGCATTCATGCCCTTTGGACACTGGAAGGATTGGGTGAATCGCAGCCCGACGCATTGCTGCCGGCCGTGCGCGATCCCCATCATCGGGTGCGGGCCGCGGCCATCCGCGTCATCGACCTGCTCTCCTCCAGGATGCGGGGAAAATCCGGAACCGGTCTCCGTGAGAAGCTCATCGATGAACTGTCGAAGCTGCCGGAGGCCGCGCCTTTGGAAGTCAGGCTCCAGGCCGTCTTGACGGCCGGAAACATCGATAGTTTCAGGCGGCTTCCGTTCCTGACCGGGGCCATTTCGCAGCACCCGGAAAACGCGCTGATGCGGGACGCGGTTATGAGCGGCTTGGAGGGGGTCGAGTCTGCATGTCTGATGCGACTGTGGATTGATCCCGCCTGGCAGGAAGGGGAAGATGGGCAGGCCATTTTTATCGAAATGCTGGCAAGCAGCATCATGCGCTCGCGGGAACGGAAGCCGGTCATCGACATGTTATCGCGTCTGGACGTCCCGAAGTTTGGATGGAAAGAACGGGCTCTCCTCGAGGGGATGACAATCCATTCCATGGATCGAAGATTTCAACCATTAAAGCTGGACGCTGAACCCGCAGTGCTGGGGCAGGCGCGCGACCTCGAGGACGGCGCGGTGCAGAGGCGCCTGGAGAAATTACGGAGCCTGTTCGAGTGGCCGGGCCATAAACCGGCGCGCATGGCGCGCGCCGATGTGAGGCCGCTCACGCAAGCCGAGCAGCGGAGGTTTGTTCAGGGGCGCCAGCATTACCTGGTAGCTTGCGCCGGTTGCCACGGTGCGGACGGCGCGGGACTGGAGCCGCTTGGTCCGCCGTTGATCGATTCCGATTGGGTTTTGGGACCGAAAGAGATTCTGATCCAAATCATCCTGCACGGCCTGGAAGGGCCAATCACTGTGAATGGGAGACGCTACGAGCCGCCCGGAATCCTGGCCGAAATGCCGTCGCTGGCGGTCATGGATAACGAGAACATCGCCAGCGTATTGACTTATATCCGGCGTGAGTGGGACCATGCCGCCGACCCTGTTACGGTCACAAACGTCAGCCGCGTCCGGGTCATGACCCAGGGGCGCAGCCGGCCGTGGACGGAGATGGAACTGCGAGAGCTGGGCGAGGCCTCCGGGGCTCTGCGAGAAACTGAGGAACGGGCGAAGTGAACCGGCGCCAATTCATTATGAGCGCAGCCGCTGCGATGGCTTTGCCGGCAGCGTTGCGAGGTCAGGACGCTGCCCGGCGCCGGCGGATGGGAGTGACCATCGCCTCTTACGGCATCCGCTCGCGCTCGAAGGCGGAGAGCGAGATTTATCCCCCTTTCAAGAATGCCCTGGACGTGATCGAACATTGCCATCGCCTCGGCGCCGGAGGGGTGCAGGTGGGCGTGGGCGGGTGGCAGAACGACTTTGCGAACAAGGTGCGTGACCGCCGCGAGTTGTATGGAATGTATCTCGAAGGCCAGATCGGTTTGCCGCGGAACGAGAGGGATCTGGACCGGTTCGAGTCGGAGGTAAAGGCGGCCGGCGAAGCCGGCGCGACCATCCTGCGGACGGTTTGTTTGGGCGGGAGGCGATACGAGACGTTCGATTCGGCGGAGGCATTCCGTGAGTTTCGGGAGGACTCATGGAAACGGCTGGTCCTGGCCGAGCGGGTGATGGGCCGTCATCGAATGAAACTGGCGGTGGAAAACCACAAAGACTGGCGTGTTCCGGAACTGCTCGACATTTTGGGCCGGCTGAAGAGCGAATGGGTGGGAGTGACGCTGGACACGGGCAACAGCATTGCGTTACTCGAAGACCCCATGGCAGTGGTGCAAGCGCTCGCGCCGCACACCTTCACTACGCATTTCAAAGACATGGCGGTAAAAGAATACGAGAAGGGCTTTCTCCTCTCGGAGGTGCCGTTGGGAGACGGTTTCCTTGAATTGAGCCGAATCATCGAGATTTGCGAAAAGGCGAACCCGGCCGTGCAGTTTAATCTGGAGATGATTACCCGGGACCCGCTCGAAGTTCCGTGCCTGGCCCAAAGTTATTGGGTCACGTTCGAATCCCTTCCAGCCTCCGATCTGGCGCACGCGCTGGCGATGGTGAAGGCGAATCCGCCGGTAAACGAGCTTCCGCGCGTCAGCGGGAGAACGCCCGAAGGCCAGCTCGCTTTTGAAGACCTGAACGTGCAGAAATCTTTCTCCTTCGCCCGCAGCAAGCTGGGGTTGGGATGAAGCGCAGACACGCTGGGAGTCTTTAATAAGAGGCTCGTGGTCTCCGCCTCCGCGGGTGACAAGCCTTTTGCCGCTAATCGTCGCGGAGGATGCGCGACACGTTGGCTTGCTTGCCGAGACCCCAGAGCATATCGTTGTCGCGTGATTATCATTCGCTTTCCCGATGAAGCGACCAAACGCGCCGCGCTGCAGTTTTTGATCGGGCGCTTCGACGGCCATTCCTGGGCCAGCGGCGAAGTCGCCGTGCCGGAGGAGGCAGTGGTCCCGATGGCTAAGGAAGGCATCAGATTCACCGTCGAAGGACCCGCCACTCATGAACGGATTCAGTCGCTTCGAGCTTCTGCTGCCATTGGAGTTCAATGACGGCAGCCCGGTGCCGCGCAATTAATCATCCCGGGAAGGATAAGTTTCGCTCAATTCCCCGGCCTGCTCGAAGCCCACCGTGCGCTCAAACCTGGGAAGGAGCGCGCGGATGAAGGCGTTTCTGAGCAGAGTGCCGAGGGTTGCCCAGATATCCACATCCGTGTTTTGGAACGAGCCGGAGACGGGGATTTTAGTGGCGAGCTGGTCCTTTGGCTGGTTTTCAAAGATGGCTGCGACAGTGCCAACAATCGCCTCCCAAAACGCTTTAAGGACGCCCTCTTTCCGGTCCTGGTCCCACTCGTAAATGTTGAGTTCGCGAAAAAACGGTTTGACGTATCCCGAGAACATTCCGTCCGAGCCGGCGATCTCGGTGTAAACCGAAAAGATGCCGCTTTCGACATCCACCTTCCCATAGGCCCGCATGAAGTCGTTCAGGGCGACGAGATTGACGTTGGTGAGCGCGGCAGCAAGGTGGAAGGCCGGCGCCTTCGCGATCGGATCCAGATCGAGGACCACCTCGAGTTCCCCATCGCCCCAGGCTTTTCCTCGCGCGCGAACCGAAGCTGGGAGTCCGCCGCTATTCTTCCGCACGTTGCTCAAGTTGATTGCTGTGGCAAAG
This sequence comes from uncultured Verrucomicrobiota bacterium, assembly GCA_964501475.1. Taxonomy (GTDB): domain Bacteria; phylum Verrucomicrobiota; class Verrucomicrobiia; order Limisphaerales; family CAZCUL01; genus CAZCUL01. The sequence goes on from CAZCUL010000649.1 coordinate 4,900, forward strand.
AGGTCATACACGAAAATGTCCACTTCGGGGTCGCTATGAGGATCGTGGAAGCGAATGGCGCCCTCGTCGATTTCAAACCGGTTGATCGTAAAGGGAAAAAGTTGCTCGAGGGTCTTGCCCCAGCCTTTATCGATGCCCGTCTGGCGCTGTTCTTCGGTGGGGCCGGTTACGAACGTTAACCGGGGTTTCTGCAGTTGGATTTCGCCCACGATTGCTCCGCGAAAGAGCTGAGACCACTGGATGGACAAATCCATCGTATCCGCCTCGAAGAACGGGACGGGCACCTGCCCGGTCGATTTCAGGATCCGAATATCGTGAATGGTGTAGGCGCCGCGCCAGAGATGGATGTCCACATCGCCGATAGTGCCTTCATACTCCGGAATCTCGTCCAGTTTCCGGTTGACGTAGTCTTTGACGAGGTAGGGGAGAGCCGCCCGTAACGCGCCCAGGACCACCACGACGGCGAGAATGAACCACGCCGCCCGCCGGAGGCGCTTCCTACTGGTTTGATGTGCTGCCATAGCTGTCAAGTAGGGGGCGCTTGTAACCGCGAATTGCAACATTCGCGGTTCCGTCGTTTGCATTTTGCATCCGCGAACAAAGCTAAATCGCTCCGCAGGGAGCGGCTGCGCGATCTGCATGTTCTGGAACTTGATTCATGCCAAAGAGGCTTTGCACGCTGATGCGGCGATTCTTCCGGCGGCAGATATTGGATCAGCTTTTTGGACTGGGGCTGGCGAGTTCGATGCGGTGGCATCTTTTCGGCTTGAAGGTTGTGAAAGCGATGGTCGTAGAGAAAAAATCCAAGAGGAAAGTGACAGGTATGGCAAAGCGAAGCACAACGTCAAAAAGGGAGTTGATCGACACAGGCAAAGACAAGCGTTATGTCCGCCGGAACCCGCGCGGCCAGTTCAAGGAAGTGGACGACGTGGGGCGCTCTTTGTCCGCGGACCGACGCACGAAGGCAAAGACGAAGGTTCCCGCCGGACAGGGGGACCGGGGCGACCAAAAGCGAAAGCTCTGAAAAACAGGATCGATGGGGTTTCTGTTCGAGGCGGAGTGGACGCGGGCCTTGTGACCGCACGCGCCATTCGCGATCCGTTGGCCGGATGCGGACAGGAATCGAAAAACCTTGCCACGGGAAGAGCTGCGGCTGCATCGGCGGGATTGCGATATGTGACCGCTTCCAAGCCGGGGATTCAACGCCAGGGATCTGCGGGCCGGTTTCGTTACATTGGACCCGGCGGAAGGGGCGTCCGGGACAAGGAGACACTGGCGAGGATCAAACGCTTGGCGATTCCGCCCGCGTGGAGGCGTGTCTGGATTTCTCCGGATGCTCAGGGGCACATTCAGGCTACCGGACGCGACGCAAAGGGCCGCAAGCAATATCGGTATCATCCCAAATGGAGGGAATGGCGGGACGCGGACAAGTATGAACGGATGGTGGCCTTTGGACAGGCGCTCCCCAGGATTCGACGTCGCGTGCGGGCGGACTTGCGCGAGAACGGCCTGAGTCGGAATCGGGTATTGGCGGCGGTGGTGCGTCTGCTCGAGCTCAGTTGCGTGCGGGTGGGCAATGAGGAATATGCGCGCGACAACGGTTCTTATGGGCTGACTACCATGCAGGATCGACATGTGCAGGTAAAGGGCGCGCGAATTTGCTTTGAGTTTCGCGGTAAAGGAGGGAAGCAGCACCAGGTGGACGTCGCGCATCCGATCATCGCGCGGATCATCAGGAGGTGCCAGGACCTGCCCGGCCAGGACCTGTTTCAATACATCGACGATGCGGGAGTCAAACGGGATGTCAGCTCTGGAGATGTTAACCAGTATTTGCTTGAGGTCAGCGGCCGGGATTTTACGGCGAAGGATTTCCGGACCTGGATTGGGACGGTTCTGGCGGCACTGGCCCTGAAGGAGTTTAAGGAAATTGATTCGCGAGCGGCGGCAAAGCGGAATGTCGTGCGGGCGATCGAGCAAGTGGCGGAGCGGCTGGGAAACACGCCTGCCATCTGCAAGAAGTGTTACGTGCATCCGGGGATTCTCGAATCCTACCTGGACGGGACCCTGATCAAAGCGTTGCGAAAACGGGCTGAGCGCGAAATGCGCAAAGGCGTGAGCCGGCTGCCACCCGAGGAGGCCGCGGTGCTTGCCCTGCTGCGGCAGCGGCTCAAGGAGAGCGAAGACGAGAACGCGCTGGAGAAGAAGCTGGCGCGGTCGTTGCGGCAGGCGCGGCAACGCCGAGCCAGGTCCGGCGGGACGATCAAACGCCGCAGCGGCAAGAGTAAGAACCACCAAAACCGCCCACGAAAAAAGTCGGCGAAATGAAGTAGGCGGGCAGGCTATTCAAATGAATAATCGGTAGTCCGTTGGGAGGGATTCGGCACTTTGCAAGAGGCGTGAGGGCTGAATGCAATCCAACGTCAGTGAGGACAGGACCGAATGAAGGCCATTCCTTTGGAAATGGGCCATCCCTGGTCCTTGGCACGCTGGCGGCTAAATGGCGATCATGGGCGACGCGGAAGAACAAAAGCCGGTCCCGGAGGATCTAAGATTCCAGCGTCGCGAGTGGTTCATTCAACGTACTATCGCCTGGGGTGCAATCGCGGGAATCCTTGTAGCGAAAGGTGAAGAGCATGCGAACCGGTTCCTATTGGAGTTCGATACGGTTGCCCCGATTCCCGGCGTTGAATCGGGATTTGCGGGTGGACGCGGTGGTGGTAGGCGGAGGAATCACAGGGGTAACCGCCGCTTACCTTTTGAAGAAGGCGGGCAAGTCCGTGGCCGTGATCGAGCGGGGGCGTTGCGGCGGCGTCGATACCGCCTGCACGACGGCGCACGTCACCTGTGTGACGGACAAGCGCCTGCATCAGCTCGTGGATTCCTTCGGCAAGGAACGCGCCAAAGCCGCCTGGGACGCGGGCCTGGCCGCCATGGACCAGATTTACAGCAACATTCAAAATGAAGAGCTGGCCTGTGAGTTCAAATGGGTTCCTGGTTACCTGCATGCGCCGTTGGGTGCAAAAGGGGATGCGGGGCGCAAAGCGTTTGAGAGAGATGCTCAACTGGCGAATGAGTTTGGTTTCCGGGCGGACTTTCTCGATTCAATCCCCGAGATAGGCGCTCCGGGGGTCCGCTTTGCCCACCAGGCCAAGTTCCATCCTTTGAAGTATGCGGGTGGATTGCTCCGCACCTTGCCAGGGCGCGGCTGCCATGTGTTCGAGCAGACGGCGATGGAGGAAGTTGAGGAGAAGCCGCTGGCGGTTCGAGCTGGGCGTCACAAAATCACCTGCGACTATCTCGTGCTGGCGACCCACAACCCGCTCATGGGCAAAGCGAATATTCTGTCCGCAACTTTGCTGCAGACGAAGCTGGCCCTTTACAGCAGCTATGCCATCGGCGCGCGGATCGCGCCCGGCCTGTGGCCGGAAGCTTCCTTCTGGGATACTGCCGAGCCGTATCATTACTTGCGGATCGATCGGCGGCGCGGATTTGATTACGCGATTTTTGGAGGGGCCGACCACAAGACCGGACAACAGATAGAGACCGAGCGCGCTTATAAGGAACTGGAGCGGGTGTTCCGGCAATTGGTTCCTTCAGCACGCATCGATCATCGCTGGTCGGGGCAGGTGATTGAAACGCCGGACGGGCTGCCATTTATCGGCGAGCTTGGGCGGGACCAGTTTGTGGCGACCGGATTCGCCGGCAATGGAATGACCTTTGGAACGCTGGCCGGAATGATGGCGGTGGACCACCTTCTCGGGCGGAAGAATCCGTGGCGCGATCTTTTTGCAGTGAATCGGAAACCGATCCGTGGCGGCATCGCAAGGTATTTGAAGGAGAACAAGGATTATCCTTATTACCTGGTGCGGGACTGGGCGGCGCGCAGTGAAGGGAAAAGCCTGCGCGATCTTTCGCGAAATCAGGGCAGGATATTGACGCTGGACGGCAAAAGGGTGGCGGCCTACCGGGACGAGCATGGCGGTGTCTCTCTTTGTTCGCCGGTCTGCACGCACCTCAAATGCATCGTGGCCTGGAACAAGGCCGAGCAGACCTGGGATTGTCCCTGCCACGGATCGCGTTTCAAGCCGACCGGCGAGGTCATCTCCGGGCCCGCCGAAGAGGATTTGCAAAAGATTCCAGTTCCGAAAGGAAAGCAGGATGGTTAACGGGTGGGAGAAAAGAGAGCGGCATTCCGATTGCGCTTTCCCAGGATATGGTCGCGCAGCAAATCGGCGGCAATGACGGCAAAGTTTGTTCCGTTCGCGCCATAACAAAGGGCATGAATCACTCGACCCCGGCCGGGAAGGCTCCCAATGATCGGCAGGCTGTCTTTGGTCTCTCCGAAGGTGCCGGCCCAGGCGTAATCGACCTTGACCGAAGTCGCCGGGAAGAAGCCGCGCACTTTGCGCTGCAATAGATTCGCCTTCACCAGGATCTTCCGATCACGTGATTCTGCGTCGGTAAAATCCTCGTCTGCGCCCCCGGCAATAATCCGCCGATCCGCCGTTGCGCGCATGTAAGTGTAAGCCTCACCGCTCTCCCAAAGGATGCACTGCTTGCACGAGGAGTCGGAGGCGGGCAGGGGATGAGTGGCGATGGCATACGTTGAGAGCAGCTTGACCAGGCCGCGCGGCAGGTCGCTTTGTCTTTCGTAACCGGTCGCGAGCACGACCCTTTTGGCGCGGACCACTTTTCCGTTGGCCGTTCGCAAAACCACTCCGCCGGGCTGTTCCTCGATTTGCGTTACCAGTGTTCGGGTGAAGATCCTTCCGCCCCGCCTTTCCACGCCAGTCGCAAGTTGATGGGTGAGACGATAAGGGTCAAGCTGAGCCGCTTCGAGCGAAACGATGGCTCCCGGAGCGGAGATGGAAAACGTGCGCTTCAATTCACTGCTTGAAAGGTAATTCACCTGGAAACCGGCGGCGCGCCTGACGCGCAATTCCGTTCTCAGATCGGGAATATGGGCGGGCGTTGCGGCACAGAAGATGCCGAGCTTTCGTTCAAAACCACAATCGTCGTCCAATTCCCGCATGAGGTCCTGAAGCTGAAAGATCGCGTCCCGGCAGAGCTGGTAGGCGCGCACCGCAGCGGACCTGCCCCGCATCCGCACCAATTTGAAAAGCGGCTGGTCGATTTCGTAAAGGACTAGAGCGGTGCTGGCGCTGGTGCTCCCCCGGGCCACGTCCCGTTTATCGAGCAGCGCAACATCAACCCCAGCTTTGGAGAGGGCATGGCCGATGAAGGCTCCAGTCAGTCCCGCGCCCAAAATGGCGACGTCGCACTGTAAGTCGCGATTCAACCGGCGGCGATTTGGAACGGCTCGCGGGTGTTGTCGCGGCCAGAAGACACTGTTGGATCTCAGGTCCATTTCGTTCGGCCCAACTCTGCTCGGTTGCCAGCTTTTGTGTAAATGGAGAACCGTTGCCCCGGGAGGCGTTCGGGGCTACGATAGTGCTCGCGTGATTTCGACGTTTTTTTCCGGAAGAGAGATGCGATTCTGCCTTGGGCTGATCGTGGCGGCGGCCTTTTGTTGCACGGCTGGATCGGCGCCGTCAGACGGGGCGTTCTCCTGCCAATGCGTCCTGCCAGACAAAGAGAGCTCGCTGCCGGCCGGTGTGGGCCCGAGGCCTCCTCTTACTGCGCTCGGGGAAAAGCGGCTGTTGCTCTATCGAGTGGATTTCCCGGACTTCATTGGCGCCGCCATTTCCTCGAACTCTGCCGCGGCGTTGCTCGGTGATCTGCACACCTACTATCACAGCATGTCGTACGGGCTGATGAGTATCGCTGCGGCGCAGGCTGGCTCGGTGGTGACCGCCACATTGCGGCTGGCGGAGCCGTCATCGGCCTACAACAACGACTTCCCGAAGCTGCTCGATGCCACCCGGCAGGCGGCGGCAGACGCCGGCTATGCGCCGGAGGAGTTCGACTCTGATATGGTTCTGACCGGCTCAAAGCCGTTCCTGGTTTTTGGGGCGGTGGCCTACATGGGCGGGCGCGGGGTTTGGATTGGGAACAACAATTTTAACGTCGGAGTGGCCGGACACGAGCTTGGGCACAACCTTGGCCTGCCGCACGCGAGTTTCTGGTCCACGGGCGATCAAAGCTCCATCGGTCCAGGCGCATTGGTCGAGTATGGCGACCCGTTCGATTCCATGGGTGTGCCAGGCGGGAATACGAGTCACTTCAACGCGCGTTACAAGCATTTCCTGGGCTGGATTCCGGACGCCGATGCGCCTGCGGTGGAAACGAATGGCAGCTATCGGGTGACCGCGCACGACGATTCGGCGGCGGCCGGCGTGCGGGCCTTGCGGGTGCCGAGAACCGATACGCAGGATTACTGGATTGAATTCCGGCAGGCGTTCAACAACCGCTGGGTGACGAACGGAGCCACGCTGCGGTGGGCCGGGCCTGGCGGGGAGAACACTTTATTGATCGACACGACGCCGGGCACGCCCAGCACCAGACAGGATTCCACCGTCCTGATTGGCCGAACCTTTTCGGACCGCTGCCTCGATTTGCACATTACGCCCGTGGGTAAAGTGGGAACATCTCCCGAGGCGCTCGATCTGGTCATCCAACAAGGTCCGTTTCCGGGCAACCTGGCGCCCGTTGTGACGGTTACGGCCAGCGCAACCAACGCTGCGCTGGGGGCCGTTGTCACCTTGCAGGCCACCGCCACGGATGTTGATGGCGATTCCCTGGCGTATTACTGGGATTTTGGCGACGGGAGTTTCGGCGGGAACGAGGCCGTCATTCAGCATTCCTGGCTTGTTGAAGGCGAGTACGTGGTGCGGTGCGCGGTGACCGATATGAAGGGCGGCACGGCGAGTGCAACCGTTATCGTCGGGGTGGGAACCGTGGCGACGTATCTGGCCGAGGGGACGGTCTGGAGAGATGGCGCCGGGGCGGAGGGCGTTTTGGTCAAAGCGGGTTCGCGTTTCACCTATACCGACAGCGATGGAAGGTATCGGCTGAGCAGGCTGGGCGCGGGCCGGCAGACGCTGCTGGCCGTTCTGGAGGCTTTTGACGTATTGAATGCGAGTTTCGAAAATCCGGTGGCTCTGGGGTCTGATGCTGCCGGGCTGGACTTTGTGGCGCTACCGAGTGACTTGAATTCGATTTCGCTGATTCCGGCCGGATCGGTGTGGCGCTATCTCGATACAGGCGTGGTGCCGGAAAGCGCCTGGACGAGCCTGGACTACGATGCTTCCGGCTGGGCAAGCGGCCCGGCGAAACTTGGGTATGGAACGGGAAACGAAGCGACGGTTGTGGGCTACGGGACAAACGCGGCCAATCGATACGTGACGACCTGGTTCCGGCGCCGTTTCGTGGCGGAGGATGTCCCGGTGATCGATCATCTGCTGTTCCGATTGCGGCGCGATGACGGGGCGGTGGTGTATCTGAACGGTGAGGAGATTTATCGCGAGAACATGCCGGCGGGACCGGTTGAGGCGGCGACCCTGGCCTCGGCGGACGTTCCCTCATTTGAAGAACAAATGTTTTTCAAGCGTCTGTTTCCGCCGACAGGACTGAATTCAGGAACCAATATTCTGGCGGTGGAAATCCATCAGTCGCAGACGAACAGCGTGGATTTGAGTTTCGATCTGGAATTGCTTGGAATCACGGAAGACGCAAGCCAGCTTCGGCCGCGTCTTTTCAGCGAAAGGATGGGCGGGGAAGTGCTGATCCGCTGGCCTGCGGCTTACGGCGGATGGCTCCCTTACACGGGTGATGCGATCAGCGCGTTCGACGCGTGGGCTCGGTTGAGCGGACAGGTGATCAGCTCGAACGGATGGAATGCAGTTTACCTGGCGCCGACGAATGAGGCCGCGTTCTTCCACTTGCGGAAGCCGGGCTTTTGCGCGCCGGTTCAATAACGTGATGCTCTTGTCCGGGCTTGCTCCGCATGCCGAGCGTGCTGAAGCTCATGGGCAAGATTCGCCCGTCGTCCATCCTGCGCCCGCGGCCAAAGCGCCAGAGGACGGGCGCCCGTCTGCCGTAATACTATGGAGGGCGGGCAGTCCAAAACCTGGCGGACCTCCCAGCGGCCCCGGGCTTCTGGTGAGAAGAACGGAGGATGAGAGGATGAGTCAGAGAAAGTTCGCTTGCATGCCGGTTGAAATGGTGCTTTACCAGAGAATGTGCAGTTCGGATTGAAATCCCGGCGCTCTCTCCGGGCCGCGACCCGATGGGTTGGATGCCTGATGCTCGGCATCTGGATCGGCACGTGGCTTCTGGCGCTTGTCCCCGAACTTCACCACTTCATTCATCACGATTCCCAGGGGTCCCACCACGAATGCGCCGTCACCCTGGTGCAGAAGGGCCATTTCGTGGGTCCGCTTCTCGCGTCCTTCGTCGTAGTGCTGTTTTGGCACGGCCTCCGCCCCATTCTTTTGCGAGGGGCGGAGCCGAGCATCTCTGCCGGCCAACAGCCTGGCCTCAGTCGGGCGCCTCCCGGTCTGAGCCTGGCCAGTCGTTAGTTCAGCCGGTTTCCGCCGGTTGAGAAACAGCAGTAAAATTTGGATGCGCGTGTGCGCCTCCTTACCTCCTTTGAGCCATGAAATTGTCAAAAACTTTGGGGTGGTCTTCTGCCCTTTGCCTGAGTGCTGCCTTGCTTCAGGCCCAGGAGACGAATGAAATTCAGCAATTGAAAAGCGAGTTGGAAGCAACAAAACAGAATCTGCGCCGGACGCTTGAAGAACAACAAAGGACCATTGACGACTTGCAGCGGCGGCTGCAAGAGCTTCAGCGAAGTTCCACGAACCTTCCACCAGCCCGGGACGCCGAAGAGATGATGGAAACGCCGCGGCGCGCTGCCGGGCAATCTTCCGTAAGGCGTCTGCCAGAGAGGCCTTGGAGGCCGAGCGATCCTATTCGGTTCCAACGCGGACCCGCTTACATGGACGTTGGCCTGGTGGGAACGGTGGCAGCCGGCACTTCTACTGCGGACGACATCGCCGGCGGCACACAGTTGGGGGGGCATGACCCGCAACAACGCGGTTTCACGCTGCAAGGAGTGGAAGCGAGTTTTACGGGCGCGGTGGACCCTTACTTCCGCGGGAACGCAAACATCCTCTTCGGCATCGACGTGGAGGGCGAATCGTTCGTGGAGGTTGAAGAAGCCTATCTGGAAACGCTCTCATTACCGGCGAATTTGCAGATTCGGGGCGGACAATACTTCACAGAGTTCGGGCGGCACAATGAGTTGCATCCGCATAGCTGGTCTTTTGTGGATGTGCCATTGGTGAACGGGCGCTTTTTCGGACCTGATGGATTGCGAAACCTTGGCGCGCGAGCCTCGTGGCTGGCGCCAACCCCTTTCTACTCGGAACTCTTTTTCAGCGTGCAAAACAGCCACGGTGAAACAGCCACGAGTTTCCGCAGCGAGGACGGTCACGGCCACGGGGAGGAGGAGGACGGTGAGGAAACGCCTTTTGCCTTTCGCCCTGCGGAAAACGAGCGCGGCATTCGACGTTTCGATGATCTCCTTTTGGCGCCGCGATATGCAGTGTCGTTCGACTTGACCGATTCCCAAGTCCTGCTAATGGGCGCTTCGGCGGCCTTTGGACCCAATTCGCGGGGTGGTGAAGATGGCGGAGACACCTGGACGGAGATTTATGGAATGGACTTGACGTGGAAATGGAAATCGCCGCGGCATGTGGCGGGCTTCCCTTTTGTGGCGTGGCAAAGTGAGGTGATGCTCCGTCGCTACGAGGCGGGAGCATTTGATTGGGACGAGGCCGGGAACCTGGGCGACTTCGACGGGAACGGCTTTCCGGACGAGGGAGTGCTGGTGGACGCGACGGGGGCAACTCCGGCTGTTTTGCCAGGGGAGAGACTGATCGACTACGGGTTCTACACGCAGTTGCTTTACGGGTTCCGGCGAGGCTGGGTGGCGGGTCTGCGTTTTGATTATGTTACCGGCGAGAGGGAGGATTACGAGCGGGTTGGTTTCCTGGTGGCGGATAACGCGGGCGGCGGGATGCCTGTGGGACGCGATTCATTTCGCTCGGAACGGTGGCGCCTTTCGCCCAACCTGACCTGGTATCCTACCGAGTTTTCGAAGATACGGTTACAGTACAACTATGATGACCGGAAACAGTTGGGCGTGGATCATTCGGTGTGGCTGCAATTCGAGTTTGTTTTGGGTGCACACGCCGCGCATAAGTTTTAGCCTATGGCCGGTTATATGAGAATCCTTGTCACCTTTTGGGCTGCAGCCCTGATCCTTCTGGGAACGGGTTCAGCCCGGGCCAAACTGAACGTCGTGGCCACGACTCCGGACCTCGGCTCGATTGCCGAGTTTGTCGGCGGGAAGGAAGTGGAAGTGACCTCTCTGGCGCGGGGGACAGAAGACCCGCATTTTGTTGATCCGAAACCGAGCTTCATCCGGGTGCTCAATCGCGCGGACGTGCTGATCGAAGGCGGGGCGGACCTGGAAATCGGCTGGCTTCCGCCCTTGGTCAACAGTGCGCGAAACCGCAACATTCTCCCGGGCGGCAAAGGCCGCCTGGCCGGGTCGCGCGGGATTGAGCTTTTGGAGGTGCCGGAAGGGCCGATCGACCGGTCGCAGGGCGATATTCACGCAGCGGGAAATCCCCATTATCTCCTGGACCCGTCGAACGCAAAGATCGTAGCGAACCGGATCGCTGAACTGTTTTCGGATCTGGATGCGGGGAATGCCGCGCGATACCGGGCAAATGCGGAGGCATTCAACGAGCGGATCGACGGGAAATTGAAGGAATGGTCAAAGTCGCTTGATCCCTACCGCGGCACCCGGGTGGTGACTTATCACAAGACCTACGATTATTTTGCGGGACGGTTCGGGTTTGTGGTTCTTGGACAGATCGAGCCGAAACCGGGAATCGAGCCGTCGCCTTCACACATTGCCCAGTTGGTGCCGGAAATGAAGCAAGCAGGCGCAAAGCTGGTCTGGATGGAGCCAAATCGTCCGAGGCGGACCGCCGCGCAGGTGGCTGAGGGGATGGGGGCTCGAGTAGTGATACTCCCGATCCTGCCGGGCGCAAACAGCAAAACCAAAGACTACCTGGCGTTGATCGATTACAACGTCGAGCAGCTTTTACAGGCGCTGCCGGATGCAAACTGAACGCTTGCTCATGTTGGACAAGCTTTCGGCGGGATACGGCCGGCAGGCAGTGTTGGACGGCGTCGATTTGATCATTCATCGCGGCGTATTCGTCGGATTGGTTGGGGGAAATGGATCGGGCAAAACAACGTTGCTCAAAACCATTCTGGGTATTCTGCCGCCGCTGGCCGGCCGTTTAATCTGGGGGACGATTGAGGGCCGCGAGCCCGTGCTCGGCTATGTTCCGCAGCGCGAATCGTTCGATCCTCTGTTCCTGTTTTCGGCATTGGAGGTCGTCGTGATGGGAACATACCGCCGGGTGCCTCCGGGCCGCGGGGTTCGCCGGGAGGAGCGGGAGTGGGCGAGAAGCTGCCTGGACAAAGTGAACGCCGGCGATCTGTCTCGGAGGCGTTTTGCGGAACTTTCCGGCGGCCAGAAGCAGCGGGTGCTGGTGGCGCGGGCGCTCGCGACCAGGCCCGATTTTCTGCTCCTGGACGAGCCCACCGCGGGGATTGATGCAACGGCGTCCGAGGCGGTCATGGCCGTTCTCGCTGATCTGAACCGGCAGGGGATGACCATTTTGATGGTTAACCACGACCTGCGGGCGGTTCGGGAGCGTACCGACGAAGTGGTTTGGCTGCACCAGGGAAACGTGGTCCAGGGCGGAGTGAGGGATCTGCTGGCGCCGGAACGGATGCGGGAACTGCTGGAAACGAGCTTTGGAGTTGCACCATGAATGTTCTGCGCGAAATTCTCGATCCTGACTTTCTCCTGCGCAACTCGGTTTACATCAGTGTGCTCGTGGGCTTCGCCTGCCCGCTGGCCGGGGCGTTTCTGGTCATGCGGAGAATGGTGTTCATGGGGCTCGCGTTGCCGCAGGTATCATCCGCGGGGGTGGCCCTGGCCCTGTCGGTTCACGTCTGGACGGGGCATTACGACGGAACGCACGGCACGGAGGAACAGGATTTGGCACTGGCCGGATCGCTGGCCTTGACGCTGGCTGCCATCCTCTGGCTGGCGTTCCTGGGGCGAGGGAGCGGACGGGGGGAAGGGCGCATCGGCACTGCCTACGTCCTCGCGGCTGCGGTCAGTCTCTTGCTGCTGGCGAAATGCCCGCAGGCGGAAAGCGGCTGGCTGAGTCTGCTCAAAGGCGAGATTATCGCCATCTCCAACGGGAC
>CAZCUL010000650.1:0-4084 GCA_964501475.1 uncultured Verrucomicrobiota bacterium
GAGCCGTTCCTGATTGTCGGCGCCATGGCGGGAGGCTAATCTCCCGCGCGGGTCCTGTACCATTCAACAACAACCTGGCCGCTCGACCGCGGAAACCCGGGAAGGATGAAGCAATGAAGATCAATGAATTATTCCAACCAATCAATCTCTCCGCTCGCGTGTCCGCCGGCCTGCTTCTGCTCAGGCTCGTTATCGGATTGGCGTTCATCTTTCACGGTTACGGAAAGATCCAGAATCCCTTCGGCTGGATGGGACCTGACGCGAAGGTTCCAGGCTTCTTCCAAATGCTGGCGGCGGTTTCGGAGTTCGGAGGCGGCATTGCGTGGATGCTCGGCTTTGTCACGCCGCTGGCCTCCTTCGGCCTGGCGTGCACGATGGCTGTCGCTGTTTTTTTTCACGCCGTGGTGCGCGGCGATCCGTTCGCGTCGCGACCGGACGGCGGCGCCTACGAACCGGCTGCGGTTTATTTTTGCGTCGCCGTTCTTTTCCTGCTGGCCGGACCGGGCCGTTTCTCCCTGGACCGAGTCGTTTTCGGTGAGAAAGGTTTCAATGCGCCGCCACCTGGGGCGGCGGGTTGATTTGGAGGCGCGCGAGAGAGACGGTTCGGCCCCTCAACAGCCCTTCCGCAAGCTCTCCAAAAAATAGTTGACTGTATAGTAAACTTAGTTCAGCTTCTTGGTGGACGCTGAGAAAGCGTAGTTAAGACATCAATTTACGGAGAAGACAATGGGCCGGGTGAGTGATGCTAGAGAAAGGCTAATGAGGGCCGTGACGGAGCTGATTTGGACCGGCTCGTACGGGAGTACGACTATTGACCACATCTGCGAGCGAGCGGGCGTTAAAAAGGGCAGTTTCTACCACTTCTTCGACTCAAAAGCCAGGCTTGCGGACGAGGCCATCCGGGCTGGCTGGGAGGAGTATCGCACAAAGCTGGACGGAGTCTTTTCGCCGTCGTACCCGCCACTGGAACGCTTTCATCGGTATTGCGAATCCGAGTATCAGGAACAGGTAGAGTTGAAGCGCCAGTACGGTTATGCCTTGGGCTGCCCGCTCTGCACTTTGGGAACCGAGATTTCGACCCTGGAAGACAATCTCCGTCGTACGGTCAACGATATTATGGATCAGTCACGCCGGTATTTCGAGACGACCATTCGCGATGCGCACGCCGAAGGATTGGTTGTGGCGTTAGACGCATCCGCCAAAGCCAAATCCGTTTATGCCTATATTGAAGGATTACTAACGCAGGCGCGCATTCGAAACGACGTGGAAATCCTGAGGGAAATGGAACGTGGCATCCTGGACATCCTGGGTCTCCAAACACTGGCAACTGCGAGGGTTTGATTTTTTTTGCTCATGAAATTAGCTAACCAGTCAACTACTTCGGCCTCTCGGTACAGCCCGAGCTGGTTCCGCAAGGCCGCCCATCCGGGCAGGCATCCACTTGGACGTTGCCCGGGTGTGTCATCGAACCACTAAACATCAAACGTCGTTGAGGCTATGGAAAAACCAACAGAGAACTCCAATGAAGGAAGCGCGAACCCGGATAAGCTCCTCCGAGACGCAGAGCAGGAGCCGGACGCGGGTTGGCGAACGTCGAAATCACGGCGTTGGATTGCGCCCGTCTTACTCCTGGCCAGCCTGGCCGCCGCCGGATCGGGCCTCGCGGTCTGGAAAATCGGCGCGATTCAACAAGCCAACGAGGCCGCTGCAAACCAGCCTGAACCGGTCGAGTCCGTGACGATGGCAATTGCACGAGAACGGCAGCATCGGCGCACTTCGACTGCCATTGGCACGGTAGTGGCCTTGCGCTCCATCACGCTCCGCAACGAGATCGCCGGGACTGTGCGGGAAGTAATGCTCGCGCCCGGCCGGGTGGTCGAGGCAGGCACGTTGCTGGTCGCGCTGGATGTCTCGGTCGAGGAAGCCGAATTGAAGGCGCAGAAGGCGGAAGCCGCGCTGGCAGAGACGCTGTTGGGTCGCATGGAGCGCGCCCTGCAAAGTCGAGCCACCTCGCAAATGGAAGTGGACCGCGCCCGGGCTGAACTGGATGTCGCGCGGGCGCAGATCAGCCGCATCCAGGCGATCATTGCGCGCAAAACGAGCCGCGCTCCGTTTCGCGCGCGCGTTGGGATCAGTGACGTCCATCCCGGCCAATATCTCAATGAAGGCACCCTGCTGACTACTCTTCAGGGAGCGGATACGGCCGCGCACGTGGACTTCACCATTCCGCAACAGGTCGCGCAGTGGCTGAAGGAAGGCGATACAGTGGAGGTTTTGAGGGCGCCGGATGAGTCGATCGTTCCCGCAGAAATCGTGGCGCTCGATGCGCGCGTCGATCCTACGACCCGCAGCACTATCGTGCGCGCCAGGGTGGCCGAAGCGCGAAATATGCCGCCGCCGGGAGGATCAGTTCGGGTCCGAGTTCCGGCCGGTGCGCCCTTGACGGCTGTCATCATCCCGGTGAGTGCCTTGCGCAAGGGGCCGGCGGGGGACCATGTATTCGTGATTGCGCCGGATCAGGAGGCCCGCCGGCGCGCGCATATGAGACGGGTGGAGATCGGCGCGGTGCTGGGGGATGAAGTGCTTGTGCTTTCGGGACTGTCGGTCGGCGAGCAGGTGGCGGCGCATGGCTCATTCAAGCTGCGTGAGAATGCTCTGGTGGCCGTTGCCCAGCCAAACCCGGCCGCCGATGCGGTGAACTAAGACGTCAGGGAAAGGAATTCCGATGCGGTCAATCACCGACGTTTTTATCAAGCACCCTGTGTTGGCCATCGTGGTCAACCTCATCATCGTCCTCGCAGGGTGGCGCGCGCTGACCACCTTGCCGATTCAGCAGTATCCCAACATCGAAAGTTCCTCGGTGCTGATTACCACAATTTACACCGGGGCGAGCGCCGAGACCGTGCGCGGATTTCTGACCACGCCCATCGAGCGCGTGGTCTCCGCCATTAGCGGTGTCGATTACATCGAGTCCACCAGCCGGGCGGGTGTGAGCATCGTGACGGTGCGTCTGAAGCTCAATCACAGCAGCACGGCCGCGCTCGCCGAGATTACCGCCCGGCTTCAGCAGGTGCGATCCGAACTGCCCGCCGAAGCCGAACCGCCCATTGTGGAAGTGCAGCGCGCGGACCGGCCGTATGCATCATTCTATCTCAGCTTCTCCTCGATGGAACGCGACATTCCGTCCGTAACAGACTGGCTGGCGCGTACGCTTCAGCCGCAGTTTTCCACACTGGCAGGCGTGCAACGCGTCAGCTTCGAAGGCGCCCGGCCGATTGCGATGCGCGTTTGGATCGACCCCAACCGGCTCTCCGCGTTGAACCTGTCTGCCGGTGATGTGAATGCGGCGTTGCAGCGCAACAATTACCTCGCCGCCGTCGGCCAGACCAAGGGCAACCTCGTGCAGGTGAATCTGCTGGCCAACACCGATCTCCGGACAGTCGAGGAATTCCGCAACTTGATCGTGGTGGAACGCGAGGGCGCGATCGTCCGGCTTTCGGATGTGGCCAAGGTGGAACTGGGCGCGGAGGAGCCGGATTGGATCGCGAAGTTCAACGAGCAGGAAGCCGTTTACCTGGGCGTCTGGCCGTTGCCCGGATCGAACGAGATCGAAGTGGCGAACCGGCTGCACGAGGAGATGGAACGCATCCGCCCAACGCTGCCACCGGATATCGAAATGAAGCTGGCCTACGACGCGACGGTGTTCATGCGGGACGCGCTGAAGGAAATCAGCAAGACCCTCACGGAAACCATGCTGATCGTGGCGGTGGTGGTGTTTCTGTTCATGGGTTCGGTGCGCACGGCCCTGGTTCCGCTCGTGGCCATGCCAGTTTCGCTGATCGGCGCGGCGATGGTGATGCTGGCCTTCGGATTCAGTCTGAACCTGCTGACGATCCTGGCAATTGTTCTTTCCGTCGGCCTGGTGGTCGATGACGCCATCGTAGTGGTCGAAAACGTCGAGCGGCACGTCCGTGAAGGGAAGACGCGCATTCAAGCTGCCCTGGTCGGAGCCCGCGAGTTGTTGGGGCCAATCATTGCGATGACCGTCACGTTGGCGGCGGTTTACACGCCAATCGGTTTTCAA
>CAZCUL010000651.1:0-3428 GCA_964501475.1 uncultured Verrucomicrobiota bacterium
AACCGGATGCGCTTGTTGGCCCTGCCACGCCGACCGGAATATCGGCGGTACCGCCGGCAGTAAAGCCGGCGTCCGGTAGCGCCGGCTTTCCTGCCGGCCGCCTAAATGGAATGGCCGAGTTTCTCCCGCTTGGTCCGAAGGTAATTTTCGTTATACGGGTTGGGATTGACCTTGATTGGAACCTGCTCGACAATCTCCAGCCCGTAACCTTCCAGACCCACCACCTTTTTCGGATTGTTCGTCAGCAGCCGAATGGTTTTCAAACCGAGATCGGCCAGGATTTGCGCCCCGAGGCCGTATTCGCGCAGGTCCATTTTATAACCCAGTTTCAAATTGGCCTCGACCGTGTCGTAGCCCTTTTCCTGTAATTTATACGCCAGGATCTTCGGGGCCAAACCGATCCCCCGCCCCTCCTGCCGCATATAGACGACCACGCCTTGGCCCGCCTCCGCCACCTGGAGCATGGCATCATGAAGTTGCGGGCCACAATCGCATCGCTTCGATCCGAAAACGTCGCCGGTCAGACACTCGCTATGCACCCGCACCAGCACATTCTCCCTGCCCGCCACTTCCCCTTTCACCAGCGCCACGTGATGTTGGTTGTCCACAGTCGAGCGATACAAATAAAGATCAAAATCACCGAATTCCGTGGGCAACCTCACCACTTCGAGGCGTTGCACCAGCTTCTCGCGGGTGCGCCGGTATTTGATCAGGTCTTCGATGGTGCAGATTTTCAACCGATGCTTGCGCGCAAAGGTCATCAGTTCCGGCAGACGCGCCATCGAACCGTCCTCGCTCAGAATCTCACAAATCGCGCCCATGGGCCGGCCGCCGGCCAGCTTCACCAGGTCCACCGCCGCCTCCGTATGACCCGCCCGTTGCAAGACCCCGCCCGGCCGCGCGCGCAACGGAAAAACGTGCCCCGGCTGCACCAGGTCCTCCGGCAACGTGGTCGGCTCGGCCATGACGCGGATGGTCTGGGCGCGGTCCGCGGCGCTGATTCCGGTCGTGATCCCTCGGGCCGCATCAACGCTCACCTGGAAATCGGTCTTAAACGTTTCCCGGTTCTGCATGACCATTTGCTCGATGCCGAGTTGTTTGAGCCGCTCGGAAGTGGTGGGCACACAGATCAGGCCGCGCCCGAATTTTGTCATGAAATTGATCGCCTCGGCCGTGACCTTTTCCGCCGCCATGATCAGGTCCCCCTCGTTCTCGCGGTCCTCGTCATCCACCACGATGACTATGCGGCCGCTGTTCAAATCGGCCACGACGGATTCGATGGAATCAAAGCTCTTCTTCATTTGCCGCCGACACTCTAGCCAATCTTTGCCTGCCTGTCAGCAACGGCAATGAGCGCACCGGCTTTACGGCGGGCCCGGACGCCTTTCCACTCCGTTGATGAGCGCATCGAGGAGCTGCGTGCCGATTTCGAATGACGCGCCTTGGAAGTGTTTGTGATCGGGCGCGGCGCCCGCGTTTGTGCTTGCGCCCCGGACGGCGGCGGTTTAGCCATGACTTATGGCACATGTTGTCACCAGCAAATGCGTCGGTTGCAAGTTCACGGACTGTGTCGAGGTTTGTCCGGTGGCTTGCTTTTACGAGTTGGATAATCAGGTGCTCATTCACCCGGAGGATTGCATCGATTGTACGGCTTGCGTCGCGGAATGCCCGGTCGAAGCCATCTATGCGGAAGCAGACGTGCCCGCCGAGTACCAACCAAACATCGAGTTCAACGCGATCGAAGCCAGGCGGGTGAAGGATTCAGGCCAGCCGGCGATCGTGCAGAAAAAAGACTCCTTGCCGACAGCCGACCAAAGGAAGGCCGAGTTAGGTTACTAAGTTCGTCACCAAGGCAGGACGCCTGAGAATCAGGGGTGAGGCATGGCCAGGAAGGAGTGGATCAACCCGCCATCTTCAATCCTCCAAACACAGACCTTTCCGTCGTAGCCCGCCGCAGCAAGCCGGCCGCTCCCTTCGTCGAGCGCCAGGGAATAAACCACGTCATCGAGTCCGGAGAAGGCGCGTTTCAGTTCCCGTTTCCCGGAAAGATCGTGCTCGCGCACCTTTCCGTCAGCGGCGGCGCTGAAGAGGGAGTTGCTCCGAATCAGCAGCCGATAAATCTCGCCGTCGAATCTGCCCGGTTCGGCGATTTTCTTGCCGGTATCACCCTCCCAAACATGAACCTCCCTGCCGCGGCTCGCGCTGAAAACATGTTTGTCGTCCGGCGCCCAGGCGACTGCCATCACCGGTTCGGAATGATCGGCATACGTGGTCTCCAGATCGCCATTGCTCGCGTCAAAAACACGGGCTGTCTTGTCCCGGCTGGCCGCGGCTATGCGCTTCCCGTCATGACTGAAGCAGAGCGCCGTGACCCAGTCCGCATGCTGCTCAATCCTCCAGAGCTCTCTCCAGGTGGCGGTGTCGTAGAGGCCAATGGCATTGTCACTGCCGCCCGTGGCCAACTGCGCGCCATTCGGACTGAACGCCGCGGCCAGAAGAACGTCGGGAGCTGTTTGCAACCGCTTGATGAGCGCGCCGGTTTCCGGATCGAACAGTTTGATTTCCCCGCCCAGGCCGGGCGATCCGCCGGCAGCCGCCAGAAACTTGCCGTCCGGGCTGAACGCCAAAGAAAAGGTCTGCCGCGCCATGTTGGTGATCCGTTTCAGCAGTTCACCGGTTCCAGGGTTCCACAATGTCACTTCGTGATATCCGCCCGCAGCCAGCTCTTGTCCGTCCGGACTGAAGGCCAGCGCCAGGATGGGCACCGGCCGCGGATAAACCTTTGGCGGTGGCGGATGAAACTCGGGAACGATCAAAACGGCCAGAACCCTTTGCGGGTCCGGTCCGTCGAAAGTGGCGCCTTGCCGAATCCATTGTTCGATCGAGGCAATCTGCTCCGGCGGAAGCGGGTCATCTTTTTGCGGCATCCGGTCGTCGGCATCCGGCGTGGTCAGCAATTGGAACAGTTTGCTGCGGCCAGGATCGCCGGGGACGATGGGAGGTTCCTTGCTGGCGCCGGGAGTCTTCAACCGCTCGAAAGTATCGAGCCGGAAATCGCCTTTGGATTTTTCCGGGCCATGACAGGCCAGGCATTTCTGCACCAGGACCGGCGCGATGTCGCGGCTGAAACTGACCGCCGCCGCGCCGGCGGCGGCCTGCGCCAGATAGACCAAAGCAAAAACCGCCGTGAAGAAGGGCGGCATGCGTGGATACGAGCACGACATTCCTTCTCATACCGGCCCACGCTACGGTCCTCCAGCGAAAACGTGCAGGCGCTCGACAAGGCGAACGTCCCACCGGCTGAAGCCGGGACTTCATGCGATGCGGAGATTCAGCAGCGCAGGAAGTATGGAGTCCCGCCTTCAGGCGGCGCGGCGCACGCAGACACGATGACTATGAAAATTTGCCCGCGCTCGACAAAGGTCAAG
>CAZCUL010000652.1:0-3188 GCA_964501475.1 uncultured Verrucomicrobiota bacterium
GCTGCCTTTGAGGCTATGCGCGGCCGGAGCAAGCGCGGCGGCGTCGTTTTTCTCGACGGCCGACTGCATTTGTTGCAGGCGCGGGCGAGCGTCCTTCAGGAAAAGATCGATCAATTCCTTGAAGGGGTCCGGCTGACCGGGCTCGCGCAGTTCCTTCAAACCGCTGATCACTGCCGGGTCCAAAGTCTCATCGGAGAGCGATGCTTGAGACAGCCGAGGCGCAGGGTTCACTTTGAAAAGGGCGCGGCGCAACACATTCTCCAGGTCGGAAACGTGCAGGGGCTTGGTCAGGTAATCGTTCATGCCGGCGTTCAGGCACCTTTCCCGATCCCCATGAAGGGCGTTGGCTGTGAGTGCGATCACGTAGGGGGAGCTCTTCAAGGGCGAAGCCGCATCACCGGCGCTCTGGCGAATGTGGCGCGTCACTTCGTAGCCGTCCATTTCCGGCATCTGGCAATCCATGAGAATGATGTCGTAGGGGTCGCGACTGAGCGCCTCGATCACCTGAGCGCCGTTTGCCACGGCGTCCGCGCAGTAACCGAGTTTCTTCAGTTGCCTGATGGCCAGTTGTCGATTCACGATATTATCTTCAGCGACGAGGACGCGGACGTTTCGCGGCGAGACAGGCGGGATGGCCGCGGCGCCTTCCGGGACGATACCGGGCGGCTGGGCCGCGCTGCCGCTGCCAAACCGCATCACATCTACCAGGCAATCGAGGAGGCGCAATTGCCGCACCGGCTTGACCAGGCAGGCGGAAATTCCGAGGGCCTGCATGACCGCCGTATTGAGCCTGTGACCGAGCGAGGTCAGCATAATTAGCCGCGTCCTGGCGATAGCCGGCTCGGCCTTGATGGCCTGGGCCAGATTGAGCGCTTCATCATCGCGAGCCATGTCGAGATCGATGATGGCCATATCAAAGGGTTTGCCGGCCGCCGCTTCGGATCTCAGCAGTTTCAAGGCTTCGGCCTGGCTCGCGGCCTGGGCGTCTGCCACCTGCCATCGCGCAAGCTGTTGGTGTACCACCTCTCGCAGTGTTGCCGTGTCGTCCGCCACCAGGATTTTCAGGCCAGTCAGATCGCGATAGGCCAATTCCCGGTTGGAAACCGCGGGATTGGCCTGCTTTTCAAAAGGAAGCTTGAAGGAGAAGCTGGAACCTTGATCCTCTGTGCTCTCAACCGCGATTTCACCGTTCATCATCTCCACCAACTGCTTGGAAATAGCCAGCCCCAGTCCGGTGCCCCCAAAGCGGCGGGTCGTGGATCCATCGGCCTGCGTAAATGATTCAAAGACCAGCGGCAAGGCTTTCGCGGCGATTCCGATTCCGGTGTCTTTGACCAGGACGTTCAAAACCACAGTCTTGTCGGTCTCCCCGACGCGGCTGACATGGACTCCCACTTCGCCGCGCTGGGTAAACTTGACCGCGTTGCTGACCAGATTGGTCAGAATCTGCCGGAATCGGCCCGGGTCGCCTCGAAGGTAATGCGGCAGGTCAGACTCGATCCAGCAGACCAGTTCGAGGCCCTTTTTGGCGGCTCGTTCCGCGAGCATTTCCACGCAGCTTTCCACCGCGTCGCGCAAGTCGAAATCGATGACCTCAAAACTGAGTTTGCCCGCTTCGATTTTCGAGAAATCCAAAATGTCGTTAATGATTCCGAGGAGCGTGTCTGTGCTGTTGCGGATCGTTTCGACAAATTCGAGCTGTTCCTGGGTGAGCTTGGTGTCCAGCAGCAGACCGGTCATGCCGGTAATCGCGTTCATGGGCGTGCGAATTTCATGGCTCATGTTCGCCAGAAACTCGCTCTTCACTCGCACGGATTCCAACGCGGCGTCGCGCGCCTGAGCCAGCGCCTCTTCGGCCTGCTTGAGCTGAGTGACGTCGCGCGAAATGCCAATAATGCCGGTGATGCCGCCGGCCTGATTGTAAATGGGGACCTTCGTGACCGAGGCCCAGATTTCGCGCCCCTCCAGATCCGCTTGTTTCTCCAGTTTGTTGATCAGCGGCTGCCCGGTCAGAATGATTCGCTGTTCGTCATCGTAGAATTCCTGGGCCAGTTCCCTGGGATGAAAATCAAAATCGGTTTTCCCGATGACCTTCCCCGCATCCTCCAAACCGAGACGGAGGGCCATCGAGGTCGAACAGCGTAAAAAGCGCGACTGCACGTCCTTGAAGTAGATGCGGTCGGGAATGTTATCGAGCAGCGCCCGCAAAAGATCACGCTCATAAGCCAGGGCTTCCTCGAACCGCCTGCGCTGCGTGACATTCCAAAAGATGCCTTGAATGCCAATGATCTGGCCGAGCGCGTCATAAAGCGGCGTTTTAATCACGTGCACAAACATCCTTTCGCCGCCGGGCGTCTGATGCGCCTCGATTGTATCCAGGTTCTCGAGGGTGGCCATGACGCGCAGGTCGTCCTGATGATACTTGGCGGCCAGTTCCGGCGGGAAAAAGTCGGCGTCGGTCTTCCCCAGGATCTCCTGCAGCGGTTTCCCAATCGAATGGCAGAAACGGCGGTTGGCAAACGTGAAGCGGCCGCGCAGATCCTTGCGCAGGATGTTCTGAGGCAGGGTCTCCACCAGCGTCTGATAAAAAGCTTCCGAGGTCCGCAGCCGGTCGGCCGTTTGCTGATGTTCGTCGATGGTGCGCGCGAGTTCGATCAGGTGGTGGCGCAGTTCCAGTTGGGTCGTGACCTGGCGTGTCAGAATACGGAGCGCTTCCGCCTGTCCCGCTTTCAGGGACCGGGGCGCGCGGTCGTAAACGCACAACGTGCCGAGGTTGAAATTGTCCGGGGTAATCAAAGGCATCCCGGCGTAAAAACGGACTCGAGGGTCCTCCACCACCCACGGATTCCCGGCAAACCGCCGATCTTCCGCCGCGTCGTTTACCACGAACAGATCGTTTTGCAGAATGGCGTGCGCGCAGAACGATTGGCTCCGCGAAGTTTCCGTCAGTTCCACGCCCACCCGCGACTTGAACCATTGCCGGTCTTCGTCCACCAGAGTAATCAGAGCGATGGGCGCTGCGCAGAGTTGTGCCGTCAGGCGCGTCAACTCGTCGAACGCGATTTCCGGCAGCGTGTCGAGGATGTCATAACGCGTCAAAGCCTGCAGGCGGTTGGCGTCGTTTTCAGGAATGGGAGCCGCTTTCACAGGATGGAGATGAGGTTTCAGATCTCATGGCCGACCTTACC
>CAZCUL010000653.1:0-12220 GCA_964501475.1 uncultured Verrucomicrobiota bacterium
CGTCGCTCCTTCAGGGTTTCCCCCATTGAGAAAAATTCTCGACTGCTGCCACCCGTAGGTGTCTGGACCGTGTCTCAGTTCCAGTGTGGCTGGTCGTCCTCTCAGACCAGCTACCCGTCTTAGCCTTGGTGAGCCGTTACCTCACCAACTAGCTGATAGGCCGCGGGCTCATCTTGAAGCGTCAGGCCTTACGGTCCCCAACTTCAAATGTCTGAAGATGCCTTCAAACATTCACATTCGGCATTAGCTCGCCTTTCGGCGAGTTAGTCCCAACTTCACGGCAGATTGCCCACGTGTTACGCACCCTTTCGCCACTACAACTTGGAAATATTGCTATCTCCAAGTCACCGTTCGACTTGCATGTCTTATCCACGCCGCCAGCGTTCGTTCTGAGCCAGAATCAAACTCTCCGTTAAAAAAACGTTAGCTCGATTCTCGATCCGGTCGTAAAACCGGACCTAGATGCAATCTTAAAACTCTTTAGTTCCAACCAGCCAACCGGTTGGCCCTAAAGGGGCTCTAAACTTATCGCACAATTCAATTTTCAAAGAGCTCAGGCGCCTTTCGCGCCAAGGAAATCTTTCCCGTCAGGGGACAAAAAACCCCAGTGCCGATTCAATCCGTTGCTTTCGGCATCTGAGATACGCCTAATCTTTTTCTAAGCCGATTAGAAATTTATTTAACCGGCCGACCACTGTCAACGTTTTTTCTTTCTCCCAACCGCAGCC
Organism: uncultured Verrucomicrobiota bacterium; assembly: GCA_964501475.1. Classification (GTDB taxonomy): domain Bacteria; phylum Verrucomicrobiota; class Verrucomicrobiia; order Limisphaerales; family CAZCUL01; genus CAZCUL01. The sequence continues at coordinate 729 of CAZCUL010000653.1, forward strand.
CTACAGAGTCCTTCCAAAGAACGGGCGCAGAAACTATCCTACTCCAAAATGCGCGCAAGTACTTTTTTTAACTTTCTACAATTCCCTTGCAAATGCCTCATCACCGTCGGATTTGGGCCCAGATTCGGCATCTCCTCCACCGGCGCCGGTCCCAACCACTCGCGCAAAATAGCCGCGTTGCTCCCGGAAGTCAGGTCCCTCCGCCCGCGATTCATCAGAACAACCTTCATAGCTCCATGATAATCCTGGCGAAGGAATCCCGCCGTCATCAGTGTATGATTGAGGGTTCCCAGCCGGTTTCGAGCCACCACAAGAACCAGCCGGCAGGGCAAGGCCCGAATCAAATCAAGAATCGTCTTCCCCCGGGCAATCGGCACCAGCAATCCTCCCGCGCCTTCCAGGATCAAATGATCACACTGCGCGGCCAGGCTTTTAATCCTCGAAACCGCCTCCGTCAGTTTCACAGCGCGCCCTCTCCGCCGCGCCGCCACTAATGGCGCCAGCGGTTCTGGAAAGTAAAAGGGATTCACTTCTTCGATAGGAACCGCGGCTCTCATCGCGCGGCGAAGAACATGCGCATCTTGCCGGCCGCCTGCGCAAAAGGGCTTTGCGGCAATCACGTTCTCCCCCCTGTCCTGCAGATGCATCACGAGCAGCGCCGCCAGAACTGTCTTCCCGACTCCGGTGTCCGTCCCCGTGATAAAGATGATGGAAGCCAAGAGCCAGCCGTTTACTTGGGGTTATTCCAATACATGTAAAGGGGCTGGATGTCGCGGGGATTGTTGCCCCTTCGAAGAACGGCGACGTAATGGCGGCTGCGGTTATCAATGCTCACATCCACCTTCACCTCGAACACAGCGCTGCGCACGCTGAAATAGCGGCTCAGCAATTGCAGCGCTACCGGGTTCATTCCGGGGACCCGCTGCAGATCGTTAATGCTCCGGAACGGATTGTCGTCTTCCGTGCCGTCCGCGCCATCCGGACCGGCGCGTCCAAGCGGACCCGAAATAATGGACGAGGCCACATTTTCATCAATCTCAGGAATAACCTGGAGAACCGTCGGCGAAGCGGTGTTTATATTCACCCTCTGTCCGGACAGGGTCGTAAACAAATCCACCAGGCCCACGGCGTAAGCCGGCTCCTCGTCAAACGCGCTGCGCCGCACGCCCGGAGGCCTGTTAAATACCTGCCGGTGTCCCTGGGCGGCGCTTCCCCAGTACATGGCAGGAGTGACATCTCGAATCAGGAGCAGTTCCGTTAAATCGTCGATCGGGCCGTTCTTCGCGAAATAGGGCGGCGCAAGAGTTTGATAGTACATGCTCTCTGTCCCGCTTAAATGCGTGTCGTCATCCGGGTCTCTCCAATCCAAAATGGAATCGACGATCGTCGGAAACACTCCCGCATCCACCCCGACCAACGTCAGGGCTTGCCGCAGGATGACATCGTCGGCGCTGTTGATATTGAATTTGCGGTCCAGGTCTGTGATCTTCACCGAAACGGTGCCCCGCCCGAGCGGAAAACTCTCCAGCGGTATTTCAGAAATGGGATCGTTGGTTTCGCCTGGTCCGCCGGCCCATTTGTGCTTGAGGGAATCATATTGCCCGGCCGGCCCCAGGCCGGACTGGGCCAACACGTAGCGCGCCAGTTCAATACCCGACCTCCCCATCCATTCCAGTTCGGTGTCAAACGTGGCATTGCGCGCCAGCGTGGTCTCCACCTTCATCGAATAAGCAAACCCCCCCGCCAGGATCGCCAAAACAATGATCACCACCATCACAATGATCAGCGCGATGCCCCGGTTGCTCGCCGCGTTTGGACGGATTCTCATCTGCGTTGACCTCCGCGCTGGTTGAAGTTTTGGTTCGGATTCTGGAACTGACCCCGGTTGAAGCGGGGGTCCTGAGATCTCGGGTTCTGAAAGCGCGGGTCTTGAAGGTTCGGGTTGGGAATACGATCGCCTGAACGACCACCTGGCGGCGCGTTCGGGTCCGGTGGCGGATTCGCGCCGGGCGCTCCCGCCGCCGGGCCCGCCTGGGCCTGCAAATCGGCCGTGACGGCGGATGCCGGCAAAGCGACCAGGCGGGTCACCTCGTCATGCGGAGCCGAACTTCCCCCTGTTTTGCCGAGCCCCAGCGTCACTTTGACCAGTTGAGGCAGCGCATTGGTGTAAAGCCATTCTGTGGCCCACTCATTTGCCCGTGCATCCCAAAACTCGAGGGTGAACAGCGTGACGTCTTTCGCCAGAACCAGCGAATACGCTTCATAGGTATGATTGGTGTCCAAAAGCATCGGAGCCTGGGTCATGACCAATTCGTTTTGACCGCCTGAACCCGGTTCTACAGAAAAAGTGACTCGGCGCACCAAATGGTCGCCATACTGGCCGACCCCGGGGAACGATGCCGGGAGCCGCGACACCATGCTGATCGCCGCCAAATCCCCGCTGGTGTCCGCCACAAAAGCGTATGCCTCCATGTTCTGGTTGAACAATTGCACCGTCAGCAAGGCATCTTCCAGGGAACGCACTGCGATGCGCGATCTTTGAACTTCTGCGGCGGCTGTCATCCCGGACTTCGAACCTTTCAGGATTAACATCCATGTCGCATAAATGGCCAGGATCACCATTCCAAAGATGGCGATCGCCATCATCAGTTCGATGATCGTGAATGCGCCTTTGGCCAACCTCTTTTTTTTCATCAACGCCCTCTCCGTTCATAATTACCCGGCCCCGTTCCCTGGCCGGAAGCACCTCCACTGAACCCCCCGTTAAAACCCCCGCCAAAGCCGCCCCCCGAAGCGCTCCCCGGCGGCGACGCCGGCCGGAACATCAAAATGGTCATGTAAGTCTCGTTGGCGCCGCGGCGCATTTTGCGGTCGTTGTACACCACGAAATCCACCTGAAACAAACCGTTGCTGTAAATCTCCGTGACGTTCTGCATCCAACTGTAGCCCGGATACAATCCGGTATAGAGATCCTCGAAATCGCCCGACTCGGTTCCCTCGATCAAGCTGTTCGTCAGGCTCAAGGCGCCGGCCAGCATGCCGGCATCAGGCTCCCGTTGTTGCAATGATCGCGCGGCAGCCAGGCTGCGAGTCACCAGTTCCAGCACCGAAAAGGCGACTAGAAAGAAAATCGCGCAGGCGATGATCACCTCAAGCAATGTAAAGGCGCTCAAACCGTGGCGCTTCTTCCGAAGGGCCTTGCCGCGGCCCGTTTCCCGAACGAAGCCGGCCTTCAGGCCACATTGCTCATCCTCTGTGAAAATCCGCATAAACCTTACCTCAAACCCAACGTCCACTGTTTGGGATTCGCATCCACATCCGCCAATCCCGTCACCACCTCGAGCGAGATTTTACGCCATTCATTGTCCTCGGGCGTGTGCAGAATGAGGATAAACTGGTCGCTCGTTCCATTGGGATAAAAGCGCACCCTCACTACCTCGTCCTCGGTCCAATCTTCGCCATTCAAACCGATCCCTTCGATCACGATATTCTCGCCAATCCGGGTCCGGTAAAGTCCCGGCACCTCCACGACCCGATCCTCCTGCTGCCTCAGCACCAGTTCGACCGTCTTTCCATCCAGGATCGCCTTGGCGCGGGCATGACTGCATGCTTCCGTCACCTCGCTGACCGCCTTCTGAAGCGACTCCGGATTCATCCGGCGATAGATCGAGGGAATCGCGATGGTCATTACAATCCCCATGATTGCGACCACAATCATCAACTCGATCAGCGTAAAAGCGTCGCTTCTTCTTCTCATCATTTCAGCGGTTAATGCTGCTGGTGATGGCAAACATCGCGGAAAGCACACTAAACAAAAGCCCGCCTACCATCACCGCCATCATAATAATCATAGCGGGTTCGATCAGGTTTGTCAGAACCCGGAGCTGAATGGTCAGCTCGTTCTCGTAAGTCTCGGCAATGTTGTGCAACGCGCCGGGAACATCGCCTGTCTCCTCGCCAATTTTCAGTAAATCGATCATCAGTTGCGGAAACAGTTTGCTGCGCGCCAGCGGCTGGGCAATCGTTTTGCCGTCTGTCACATCCTCCCGCGTTCGTGCGATGGCGTCTTTGACAACGGTGTTGGGCATGATCTGCTCCGTGATTTTGAGCGCCGTCAGCACCGGCACTCCATTGATCAACAGGGTCGAAAGCGTCCGGGCAAATTGTCCGAAAAGGTTTAAACGAATCACCTTTCCGAAAATGGGCATGTTCATCTTCCAGCCGTCGATCTTCCGACGCCCCTCCTCGGTGGCCTTGAAGCGAATCCAAATCACGGTAATCGCAGCCACCACCACAGCCATAATCAGCCAGTTGAGTGGATTGCTGAAAAAGTCTCCGATCCCCACCAGCATTCTCGTGGCAAACGGCAGCTCAATACTCAGTCCCTGAAAAATGGTCATGAACTTCGGCAGCATGAAGGTCATGAAAAAAATGATGATGGCCACTCCGACCAGCGCCACAATGGCCGGATAAATCAAGGCCGCGACAAACTTCGACTGCACTTCCGCGAACCGCTCGTAATGAGTGGCAAGCCGCTGCAATACCTCCACCAGCGCGCCGCTCTGCTCGCCGGCTCGCACCATGTTCACGTACAAGTCCGAAAAAATCTCCGGCTGCTTGGCCATCGAGTCGGACAAACTCCTCCCCTCCATCACATCTTGTTTGAGCTGCTTGCTGATGTCCGACGGAATCCCCTTGCTGTCGAGGTGCGTCATACTGTTCAAGGCGACCGTCAAAGGCATCCCCGATTTCAGCAAGTTGGCCAGTTGTTGGGTAAAAGTTGCCAGCTCCTGCAGCTTCGGTTTCCGCTTTCGCCGGCGTCGAAACGCTGCCGGCATCAGCGACTTTGCCGGCGCCCGATCCGGCCTTTCGGCCGCCGCCGCGGCTGCCACAGAACCTTTGCCCGTATCGACCATCACCGGAAACAACCCCAGGCGCTCGATCTGGGCCAGCGCAGCTCCCCGATCCGGTACTTCCAGCACCCCTTGCACGACTTCTCCGCTGCGTCGGCGAGCTTTATAAGCGAATTGTGGCATAAAGGACTTTACGAATAATTTATAACCTTAGGAGGCAAAAAGTTGCCAGTCCAGGGCCTTATTGAACCGGTAAGCTCAAAAAACGCCAACACCCCGGCAGTTAAGGCCCTTCTGCCGCCCGCCGACGAATGTTTGGTAGCCGTCGGCTGCCAGTTGGGCGGAACTGGAAGCAGTTCCCTGATCCTCGGTCGGGTCAAGTCGTCGGAAACACCAAACGTTCCCAGCAACCGCCCCCCACGACGCGATTCATGACACCGCCATCCTTCCCTCCGCCGCTTCGATCCGCAAACGAGCCATCCGGCCAGCAGCCCTTTGCCCTCATGGCCGCAAAGCTCAGCCTGCTCGCGCCGCTCCTCATGATCGCCATCACCTTGATCCTCGGAATGGTCGGGCGAGTGTCCAGCAGCGATTTGCTTTCCAAGGTCGTTCTCGCCATGGGGGGCCTCTTCGTTTGGGTGATCATCGTCGGAGTGATCTGCGCTCTCTCCGCTCTCTGTACGGTCAAAAGCGAAATTGCCGCCCGGGTTATGGTGATGGGAACACTCGGCATCATATTAAACGCCGCACTTGCTTGTCTGGTGTTTACCAATGCCGTGAAAAGCGCCGGTCAGTTCGGGGGCCTGCGCGCGGTGAACCAGAAACTCGAAGCGATGCGCGTAGAAGCCAGACGCGCCCTGGATCGAGGTGAAGACGCCGGCTTCAGCTCGACCAACATCGCCGAACTGCGGGACATCCTCGACAAAGCCTCGGAGAATACAAGCGGCAAGGAAGCTCTCCTGGCGCGCGTCACGTCCGAACTCTTTTCCAAAGTCCAAGCTGCCACCGCAGAATATGAGAATGCGGCGCAGGCACTCGAGGCCGCAGGCGTTCTCAATTTGGAGCGCATTACCACCCGCGCCCACCTGCAGGCGCGACGTTCGGCCATCGACGCTTTCCTCGCCGCCAACGAGAAATTCACCGCCTTTGTCAGGAATACCGAATACATTTTTGCCGAAGAACTGGCCAAGGTTGACTTGACGCAGCGCGACCGCGACTCCGCCCTGAGGGGATTTCGGCTTCGCTTCAAACCCAGCCTCGCCTTACAACTGCGGCAAACCGACCTTGTCCTCGGAAAAGAGTTGCTCGAAATCGTCGATCTGCTGGAAGCAAACTGGGGCGAATGGAGGTTGGAGAAAGCCGCCGACGGCCCCACTTTCGAGACAGAAGCGCTGGCAGTTAAATTCAACCAGCATCTGGGAAACATCCACGTTGCCGCAGCCGAGCAAGCAGATCTGAAACGCCAGCTTCTAAACGCTCCTCTCTAAGACGGCGGCAACGTCAAGGGAACTTGCAGCCCGCGGCGACTCAGAGTTGACGACGGACCACTGTCAACTGGCTGGCTTCTCCCCAGAATCGAACTTCCCTCCAGGGATCGATTCATCCGCAGTCCTCCGCCGGTACCCCTTCAGGTCCAGCGTCACATGGGCATATCCGACTTCCTTCAACGCTGCGCTTACCACCGATGCTGTCGCCCCCTTCAGAAACACTTCCATCTCGGAAGCCCCTACCTCGATTCGCGCCAGCGATCCTTGTTTCAATTCATGATGGCGCACCCGGACGTCGTAGAAGCCCATATCCCGCAACAGCCCTTCGGCCTTTTCGATCATGCCCAGTTTTTCCGCTGTCACTTCTTCGCCGTGGGGAATGCGCGAACTGAGGCAAGCCATCTGAGGCTTGTCAGCCGTGGGTAACCCCATCTGCGCCGAGAGCTCGCGAATCTGCGCCTTCGTCAACCCCGCCTCTTTCAAAGGCGCGCACACTTGAAACTCCGCGGCTGCCTGTGCGCCCGGACGAAAGTCGCCTGCATCGCTCGCGTTCTCTCCGTAAGCAATGACCGCGAACCCTTCCTTTCGGGCAATCGGCGCCAGCGTTTCGAACAACTCGTGTTTGCAAAAGTAGCAACGGTTGACGGGGTTTGAGAGATAGGCCGGGTTCTCAAACTCCTTCGTCCCGATCACTCGCAACGGGATCTCGAACTGGCGTGCGATCTCGGTTGCCTCTTCCAATTCCCGCCGCGGCAAGCTGGCCGAATCGGCAATCACCGCCAGCATCTTTTGTCCGAGAACATCCCGAGCCACTTTGGCCAGAAAGACTGAATCGACGCCGCCCGAATAGGCCACCAGACAGGAGCCGTAGGATTTCAGCACTTTCCGCAGATAGTCGAGCTTCTCCGCCAACACAACAAAACCATGCCGCCTGAGGGCGGAAATGTCGAGAAACGCATCCAATGTTCCGCCTCTCCCGCCCGCCCGGCCAGGTAAGTTCCGCGCGCTCGAGGAAAAGGCCGGTTGGCGGCGGCGCAGAGCGACCCGGATGGTTTTGTCGCGGACTGCCGGAGCAAGTGATTCTCGACGAAGTGCAACGCGGAGCGGGCGAAGGCGGGCGAAGGAGTTACACCATCAAGCCGTTGCCGGATCGCGGCGAGCGGCCCGCGGAGCGGACCCGTCGGCGACTTGATCCGTGAGCGTGAACAGGACGGCCAACTCGCCCCGGCAGACCAGCCTGGCCAATTCCGCGAATTCCCCTGAAGAGATCATTGCCATCAAACGTCCATTCCACCACACTGGCTTAAAACCATCTCAAATCACCGATGAACACGAAAATCTTAGCTCTGGCCGCAGCGGCCGGTTTGACGCTTTCGTTCGCTGCAAAGGCCGACGACTGGCCCCAATGGCGCGGTCCCAACCGCGACGACGTTTCCAAGGAAAAAGGCTTGCTGCAATCCTGGCCGGCCGGTGGCCCCAAACGGATTTGGCTCTATGAAAATGCCGGGCAGGGCTACGGCGGACCGGCCGTGGTGGACGGCAAGCTGTTCATCATGGGAACGCGCGGCGATAACGAAGCTCTGGTTGCGCTGGAAGCAAACTCCGGAAAGGAGCTTTGGTCCGCGGAAATTGGGCCTATGCTTGACAATGATTGGGGGGACGGACCACGGGGCACGCCCACAGTCGATGATGGACGCGTTTATGCCCTGGGCGGGCAGGGCACGCTCATTTGCGCCAGCACGAGCGATGGAAAGCTGATTTGGAAACGCACGATGCAGGAGCTGGGCGGCAAACGCCCGGGCTGGGGGTTCACCGAATCGGTCCTGGTGGATGGCAATAAGGTCGTCTGCACGCCGGGCGGACCGCAAGGCACCATCGCCGCGCTCGACAAAAGCACCGGAAAGCTTCTATGGCAATCGAAGGAATTTACCGACGGCGCGCAATACGCCTCGATCATTCCAGTCGAGCACAATGGCGTGCGCCAATACATTCAGTTGACCATGGACCACGTCGCGGGAGTCGCTGCCGCCGACGGCAAATTGCTTTGGCAATCTCCCTGGCCGGGCCGGACCGCGGTCATTCCCACCCCCATTTTTAATGATGGCTGCGTTTACGTGACCTCCGGTTACGGCGTGGGCTGCAAATTGATCAAGCTCGAACCCGGCCACAAAGTTTCGGAGGTTTACGAGAACAAGGTCATGAAAAACCATCACGGCGGTGTCGTGCTCGTCAACGGTCACCTCTATGGACATTCCGATCGCGTGGGTTGGGTCTGTCAGGATTTTAAAGGAGGAGACGAAATCTGGAGCGAGCGCAACCTCGGCAAAGGCGCCATTACCTATGCGGACAACCGGCTTTATTGTCTTGAAGAAGACAGCGGTACGCTTGCCTTGGTCGAGGCTTCGCCCAAGGGTTGGAAGGAACACGGGCGTCTCACCCTCGATCCGCAAACCAAGATCCGGAGTGGGCGCGGAAAGATTTGGACGCATCCGGTCATCGCCAACGGAAAGCTCTACCTGCGCGATCAAGACCTCCTTTTCTGCTACGACGTTCAGGCAAACTGAAGTCGCGCTCTCAACGGCCGGTTGCACTCCGCAATTGGCGAAGTGCAACCAGCGCGCCGTCGCGCGGGATCACTTCGCTGCTTTGCAAGGCCCCGCCTCTCGAATTAGAATGCGCCCATGAAGCATTCGGGTAAAGCGACCCGGGCGGCGCTGAGGCTGGTTTTCTGGACCTTTATCCTGGTGCTGGCCATTTTGGCTGCGGGCGCCACGGCCATTTTCGTGAGCAAACTCATCGTCGCCGGCGAGCAAATCCTCCTCATCTCCGCCGTTGGGCTGGCGGCTGTTTGGCTTCTCTTCACCCTCTTTACCCTCTATTTCTTTCGCGATCCCAACCCCACCACTCCCGCCATCGCCAATGCCATCGTGGCCCCGGCTCACGGCAAAGTGGATGTCATCGATGAAGTCGAGGAACCCGAAGTCATGGGGGGACGCTGCAAACGAATCTCCATTTTTCTCTCCGTCATCGACGTCCATGTGCAGCAAGCGCCGGTGGGCGGCAAGGTCGTTTACCTGAAACACAAGGTCGGCAAGTTCCTTAGCGCCACCCGCGCCCATTCCGCCCTGCACAATGAGAACGTGCTCCTCGGCATCGAACCGACTGATTATCCAACGCAGAAGATCGGTGTACGCCTGATCGCCGGTTTGATCGCGCGCCGTATTGTTCCGTTCGTCGCAGTCGGCGACATCCTGACCCGGAGCGAGCGCATAAGCCTCATCCAGTTCGGCTCCCGGTGCGACCTCTACCTGCCCGGGAACGTCAAGGTCATTGCGAAACTCGGGGACAAGGTCAAGGGCGGCGAAACGATTGTGGCGGCATTCGAATAGAAACTTATGAGCGAGCCTTCGCATCGTCCCCCCGAGCAGTCGCAGACCGACGCCAGGATCAAAATCTATTTTCTGCCGAACCTGATGACCGCGGGAAACCTCTTCTGTGGCTTTGTCGCGCTCACCCGGATTGTAAGCGCAGACGTTTCAGCGGGAAACTTCAAGGACATTAAGATCGCCCTTTTCTTCATCTTTCTGGCCTGCATTTTTGATTTGCTCGATGGCCGCGTGGCGCGCTGGGGCGGAGTGGAAAGCCCGTTTGGGCGGGAGTTTGACTCGCTGGCGGACATTATTTCGTTCGGCGTGGCACCGGCATTCCTGGTGCATCGCATTGTCTTTAAGGACGTCTTCGTGGCGCATCCGGAAATTGGCTGGTTCGTCGCCTCCATCTATCTGATCTGCGGCGCTTTTCGTCTGGCTCGCTTCAATTGTCTCGCCGCTCAGGCCGGAGGCGGCGGAGGAAAGGAGTTTCTCGGTTTTCCCATTCCTGCCGCCGCCGGCCTGGTAGCCTCGCTGACTCTTTTCATGATGTGGTGGGACGAAAGGGAGTTCGCCAAAGGCAACTGGAGATTCGTCTTGCCGCCGCTGCTGCTCTTTCTCTCCTGGATGATGGTCAGCGAAGTAAAATATCCCACATTCAAGAAGCTCGACCTGCGGACCACCCGGACGTTCACCATGACATTGGTCGCCATGCTCTTCATTGGCAGCATCGTGGTGCTGCGGGAAAAGATTTTGGTGTTTATCCTCCCGTGCGGCTTCACCGCCTACCTCATCTATGGCTTTGTGCGCCCGCTCATCTCCCGAAAGATGCGTCAGGAAATCGAAGCGGAAGACGAGGAGGAAGATGAGCGCCACGCCCATTCCTGACCCTCGATGCTTGCGGACCACCCTATCTTGCTGGCCGGGCTGACCGGATTCATGAGCGGCCTGCTCCTGTCCATCCCTGTCGGACCGGTCAATCTCACCATCATCAACGAGGGCGCGCGCCGCGGCTTCCTCTGGGCTGCCATGATTGGCCTGGGGGCCGTTCTCATGGAGGTCATTTATTGCGCGATAGCCTTTACCGGCTTTGCTACCCTCTTTAGCCGGGGCATCGTCAAGGCCGCCATGGAACTGGCCAGCTTTGTCTTTATGCTCTACCTGGGCTTGAGATTCCTGACCGCCCGGAGAGTTCCCCACAGCAGCCGCATCGAGGAAAAGGTCGAGGAGACGCTCCATCCGCATTCCGCCTTTTGGACCGGGTTCGTGCGCGTGATGGGCAACCCGGCCGTGCTCGTATTCTGGGTGATTTTGGCGGCGAACTTCATCTCCCGCGAATGGGTCGAACCGAATGACCGGGGCAAACTCGCCTGCATCACTGGCGTGGCCATCGGCGCCAGTCTTTGGTTCTTCGTCCTGAGCTGGGCGGTTTCCCGCGGGCACAGAAAATTCGGCGAAAAGACGCTCTTGCGCATGGAACATTTCTCGGGAATCGGCCTCCTCATCCTCGCCTTCGCCCATGGCGGCCATATCATTTGGCAGATGGCCCGGCACAAGATGCTGCCCCCGCCGGGTACAGGTTAACGGGGAAATGACGGGCAAACCATTCCAGCCCCCAGTGTTTGGCTTGACCTCGTCCCACCATTCAACATCCTCTTCACGCTATGCCATCTCCACTTGCCAATAAATGGATTCTAATCACAGGCGCGTACAGCGGTTTCGGAGCGGCTGCAGCCCGCGCATTAGCCTCCGAAGGCGCCAGCGTCGTCATGGGCTCCCGCCGA
>CAZCUL010000654.1:0-7094 GCA_964501475.1 uncultured Verrucomicrobiota bacterium
ATCTGGTCCTGTTCTTTTTCGATCCGGACAAACCGGGCACCACCGGCGAAACCATGCACATTTTCACCGGAACCCTGGCTGGACTCGAACACAAGCTGCTCATTGTCCTGAACAAGGTGGACCTCTTTGGAAATGTGCGGGACTTCGCGCGCACTTACGGCACGCTCTGCTGGAACCTCTCGCGCGTCATCAAAACCAAGGACATGCCGCACATCTACAACGTCTATGTGCCGGGAGCAGGCGGCATGGAACGGCCCGGCGGCATTCCGCTGGAAGATTTTGATGCTTCGCGAGAAGAGGTATTGTCAGCCATCCGTCGCGCTCCGGAACGCCGGGTGGACAATCTGGTCAGCGACCTGCATCAAAGCGGCCGCAGGCTCGCCGTTCATGCGCGGGTGCTTTACGCAGTCGCCGGACGTTACCGGAAGCTCCGGGCTCAGCTTTGGGGTTTGCCTGTTTTCGCGTTGTTGCTGACGGCGCTGGTCACGTGGCTGTTTTGGAACAACGCCACACCCCGGACGTTGGCGGTCATCATCGGCCTGGGAATCGTGCTCGCGACGGGCCTTTGGTTTGGCGGGCAAGCCTATCTGCGGCGTTACAAGGAGCGGAGTTCGTTGCCCGAAGCTTTGGACATCGTTTTTGCCGAGACCCATAAGCGGGAGCTGGCCTTGGAGGACCGGGCGGACCTGCGCGCCTTTTGGGCGGCGGTCAGGCCGCAAACCCAGGCGGCCCTGGGTGGACTCGGGCCGGAGAAAATCTCCCGCGCCTGGTCTGCGCGAAGGCTGCTGCGAGGTTTGGAGGAGCTGATCGATTCCGAAGTGCCGCAAATGCGCCGCGACGTTGCCGAGCATCTCAGGGTGCGGCGGCAATCGATGCAACCCGCTGCGCCTGCCCCCGCCGGCAATGTTTGAGATCGAGGGCGGCTCTGCTCCAAAGCCTCTCGACTGGCCGCCACGGAGATTCCCATTCCGGCGCCCTGTGGATGCGCATTACTACGGTAGCTGAACCTCGTCCCTGGGCGCGACCACACGTTCGCGGCCAGCTTTCGCCTGCATTATTGACGCGCCGCCGCCGGCTGTTGAAAGTGAACGGCCTGAATCGTTCTCTTGCGGAACTGTTTCGAAGTCGTGATCTTGCCGTCATGGACTCGTCACTGCGCCGAACGAGGGTCCCATTCATGAACCGGTTGAAAGATCGGACCTCACTGCGAGAAATATGCGCGTGGCTTTGAATAGAATGGAAGAGCAACTGGCTTTGCCTCTGGATTTGTCGGAATGGTTCGACAGACCGGCCTTGCTGCAATGGGTGATCGAGGTCATCGATTCCCTGGACTGGAATAATCCGGACCTCACGGCATACCTGGCGGCGCATCCCGGCTATCATCCCAAAATGATGCTCTCCCTGGTTACCTATGCCTATGCCATCGGCGTTTATGAGGCTGAAGAGGTGGCCGAACTCTGCTTCAAAGACGAAGGCGCAAAGTCTCTGTGTGGAAAGCATGAGCCGACCGCAAAGGGCGTCACCCGTTTCCGGCGGGAAAACAAGGGGTTGTTAAAGTGGACTCTGGTCGAGTTGTTCAAGCGAGCTCTCCAAACTCGCTTCGGCTGGGAGGAAGCTGTGTTGCCCGCCGGGCTCAGACGACACCTGGTGGACTCCGCCGTCGCCCGTCTGGACATCGCCCGCACGATGATTCGCGGCACGGAAGAGCCCTGACGTTCTTAACCGGCCTCCGCAAGGTCACGCATTCTTCAATACCATCAGGCTCACAATGCTTCCGGCGTCGCGGCATCGGTCGATGGCACCCTCGAGCAATTCAACAATGTCCTTCAGGAACACCACCCGAATAGCCTCCCGGTCCGAATAAATTGCCCGGAGCAGCTCGAGCATCAGCTTGTCGGCGTCGCCTTCGATTGTTTGCAGTTCCTCATTCAGCGCCTTGGTTCGGTCCCAGTCCGCCTGTTTTCGCGCGCCCTTGATCATGGACAGCAACGACTCGGCGGCTCTTTCGAACAACTGCACCTGGCGGGTCAGGTCCACGCCGCCCACCAGGTGAGGCGCAAGCATGATCCGTTCGGCGATCTTCTCCGCTGTCTTGGGAATCTTGTAGAGGGTATGCGAGAGCCGGTCGATGTCTTCCCTTTCCAGGCTGGTGACGAAATTGGTGCAGAGTTCCTCCCGGATCTGGGCGGTCAGGGTTTTATCATTCCGGCGGGCGATGACGAATTCGTCCAGGGAGCGGGCCTTTTCCTGGCTTTGGATGAACCTGAGCAACGCCTGAGCGCTGTTCCGCGCTTCAAGGGCGCTCGATTCCAGCAAGGTGAAGAACTTGTCTTCCTTGCCCAGTAATTGTTGTAACGGAGGCATACGGCTTTCTATCACGACGAGCACGGCCGGAGCACGCGGAAAATCAAAAACGCGGCAATGCACCCGATACGTGCGGCATGGACAGGCAGGCCATTCCGCGCTTCACAAGGGCGGAGCGGTTCACGATGATGCCGGCCGATGCGGCCATTGGATATTCAAGCGGTGGGTGAGGAACTGGCCATTCGCTGGAGCGAGGGCAGGGAGGATTATCTGCGCCTCGAGACGTTGCGCCGGCATTGCCCTTGCGCAGGTTGCCAAGGCGAAACGGACATCATGGGGGCTCTCTCGAAAGGGCCGGAGCAAAGTCTTTCAACACCCTCGTTTCGATTGGTTCGGTTCAGCATTGTGGGCGGTTACGGCATTCAGCCGGTCTGGGGGGACGGTCATTCCACCGGCATTTATTCCTACGATTACCTCCGACGACTGGCGGAAGCGGCGGAGGGCTGCTGACGATTGTCGAGTGCCCGCTCACCACTATGGCTTCAGCAATTCCTTCAATTCATTCGCATCCTGCGTGGGCGGCAGGCAGGCGGTGCCGGTGCAAACGTAAGCAGTGGGCTTGTCATGCTTGAGTGGCAGCGTTTGCGCGAAAGGCTCGACCGGGCCAGTCGTTCCCAATACCACCTTCACCGGTTGATACACTCCGTGCGCGGCGCGGATGAGCGCCCGCGTGTCGCCGGCTTTCGTCGAACCGGCAATGACGGCGCGCTGCGGTTCCTCGATCCGGAAGTCCAGCGCCATAAGCATGTGCGGAACTGCCTGAGGGATCTTTTGCAGGCGGTCCGAAAAGAGGCGCAGGCTTTTCTCGGCGGCGTCGCGGAATTCTCCCCGGTCGGTGATGGCTGCCAATTTGAGCAAGGCGCGGATGGCCACTGAATTCCCGGAGGGTTCCGCGCCATCGTAATCTTCCTTCACGCGCAAGATGAGGTTGGCAGCGTTCGTGTCACTCTGCCAAAACCCGCCATCCGCCCGGTCGTAAAAGCGGTCCAGCATCGCATCGGCCAGCTCGACGGCGAAGCTCAGTTGCTTCGGATCGAGTGTCACCTGATACAGGTCCAGGACACCGCTCAACAAAAATGCATAGGCATCGAGCAATTGCACCGAATCGCGTTCGCCGTCACGCCAGCGATGGTAAAGGGCCTTGTCCTTCGGGTCCCAAAGCTTTCCTTGCAGAAAGCCAAGATTCTTTTCCGCGGCGGCGCGATAACGGTCGTCGTCCAACACAGCCGAGGCGCGCGCGAGCGAACCAAGCATCAGGCCATTCCAGGAAGCCAGTATCTTGTCGTCCAAATGGGGCCGGACCCGTTTGCTCCGCGCTTGAAAAAGCTTCTCCTTGGCGGACTCAAGCCAGGGCCGGTCGGATTCCGCCAGATCAGGCTCAGCGATGGAGAGCACGTTTTGGTCGGGCAAAGGGTCCGGGTCGCTGTGATCGACAAAATTCCCTTTCTCGGTCACGCCAAAGTATTTCACAGCCACCCTCAGTTCGTCCTCTGTGAGGAGCTTGGCCAGCTCATCCCGGGTCCATGCGTAGAATTTCCCCTCCTTGCCTTCACTGTCGGCGTCTTCAGCCGAATAAAACCCTCCCTCCGGGTGGGTCATATCACGCAGGACGTAGCGAATAATGTCGCGCGCAACCTCGGCAAACCGCTCGTTGCCGCTCACGAGATAGGCGTCCAGATAAAGGCCCAGGAGCTGCGCGTTATCGTAAAGCATCTTCTCGAAGTGCGGCACCAGCCATTGAGCATCGACGGAGTAGCGCGCGAAGCCGCCGCCGAGTTGATCGTAAATCCCGCCCGCAGCCATGCGCTCGCAGGTGTGCAAGACCATTCGAACCGCCTCCGCGTCTTCGTAACGCGCGCCGTATTGCAGCAGAAACGCGGGATGGCTTGGGGAAGGGAATTTGGGCGGGCCGCCCCAGCCGCCGTGAACCGGATCGTAACCTTCCTTCAACTGACGCCCGGCGCTTCGGACGTCGTTGCTGTTCAGCACGACGATGTTAGTGGCCGCCTGGCGTGCGACCAGTTCGGCAAGGCGCTGGTGATATTCGACGGAGGACTGCGTAACCTCCTCGCGTTTCTGCTGCCAGGCCTGAGTGACACTGTGCAGAATCTGCAGAAAACCGGGGCGGTTGTAGCGGCTCTCGGGCGGCCAGTAAGTGCCTCCGAAGAACGGCTTCAAATCGGGCGTCAGGAAAACATTGAGCGGCCAGCCGCCGTGGCCGGTCATGGCCTGGACAAACGTCATGTAAATCTTGTCCACATCCGGTCGTTCTTCCCGGTCCACTTTAATGCTGACAAAATGTTCGTTCAGATGTCTGGCGATCTCCTCGTCCTCGAACGATTCGCGCTCCATGACGTGGCACCAGTGGCAGGTCGAATAGCCGATGCTCAGGAAGATCGGTTTGTTTTCGCGCCGGGCTCTTTCGAAGGCGGCTTCCCCCCAGGGATACCAATCCACGGGATTGTGCGCGTGCTGCAAGAGGTAAGGCGATTTTTCCTGCGCCAGCCGGTTGGTGTGACTGTGTGTCTGAGTTTTCGTTTGAGCGGTCACCGTTTCTCCTTCGTCGTTTGCGCAGCCATTCGCGCCCAGTACCAAGGCGAGAGCCATGATTGGAATCGGGCCATTCCGCATCTTCAATACCTCACCATAGATGCCTGATTGATATGAGGCAAAGGGAAAGGACAAGGCGGAAGAGGACCAAAGGGGCGACGGTTTAATCCTGCTTTCGCTTCATAAGCCGCTTTCTCGCGAAGATTCCCAAGGCCGCCAGGGCGACGGCGATGCCAAGGGCCGCGGCCAGCCCCCAGTATTGGCGGTCAAAGAGCGAGTCCCCGAGCACGATCAGGGAAGCGGCAAACGAAACACCGAGAAACCAGGAGGTCCAAAAGAAGATTTTGAAGGGCACGCCGGCGACACCGAGGACGCAATGTTTGAGAATGACCGGCACGCCTGGAGCCATGCGAACCGCCACTGTAAATGCCAGATGGTTTCCGGCCGAAAGTTCCGGAATTTCATAGCGCCTCCGCTTCACCCACCGTTCGACCACTTGTCGAAGCCATCTGGTGACCATCCAGTAGGCAAGGCAAAGCTGGACGGCGAGGGCCACTGCCGTGCCAATGAGGCTGGGCCACAAGTCGAACGCGGCTCCCGCGACGACGTAAAAGGGCGTAGTGGGAAAACCGACCAAGGGCAGAAGGGCCAACGCCACAAAGAAAGGAACGACGCCCCAGGTCTGAATCAGTGAAAGGAAGTCGTGGACGCCGAAATCTTGCGACCAAAGCCACCAGGCCGCACCCGCGATCAGCAGCAGCCACAATGATCGAACAACCAGCGATCGCCATTGGCGCTTGCGCGTGATTTCGTCCACATCAGATTGGTTCCCGTCGTCGCGCCATCCCAAAGCAGGGCTATGATAGCGGCGTTTCCCGGGAATCCAAGTGAATCGCGGCTGGCGTTGCCGGATTCCCGTTCGCTGTTCTCTGTAAACGGTCAATCAGGGAAACGCCCGGCTAAGTCCGCGGCTGTTTTGCCTGCTGCTCGGCCACGGGGACAATGTGGACAGGCCTATATCCGCCGATTGCCTTGAAGTAGAGGAGAAGCCCCAGATAAATGAGCGCCATGACCACAGGGATAAATGAGTCGGCCACCAGGGTTTTCCGAGCTCCCTTGATATCTGCTGCCGCCACGGCTTCCTGCTCCGGAGGCAAGTCTTTAATCGTTGCTTCGGGAGCGACCGAGCGCAGCTCAGCCAAGGCTTCGTTCACCTCGCCGAGTCTCTTGCCGTCCAATCCATAGACTGGCTCGAAGAACAGGAACTTGCTCACGCTGTCGGCCTTGTATTCCGCATATACGTTCGGCGCAGACTCGCTCAATGCTTCACCAGCGAAGCGATCCTTTGCGTAGCCCAAGCCTGGCGATCCAATCAAGCCGGCGGACATCATACCGATCCCTCCCATGATGCTGATGGCAATGGCGCCAGTTCGGGGAAAACGATCACTCGCCACCGCCAACATCGTCGGCCAGAAGAAGGTTTTGCCAACAGCATAGATCGCGAGCGCACCCATCGCGCCTCCAAAAGTGGCGATGGTGCTCGTAAGGTTGAGACCCACGCACGCCAGGATCGAGCAAACCAGCAAAATACCGACGGGCGACAAACCGATTTTCTTCTCGATGAAGTCGGCGCAGAAACGCAGGCCAAACATAATCGCTGAAGTGAAGACAAACAGGACCTTGCCCTGGGTAGGCGTGAGGATGCCTCCAGTAATATTCTGAATCCAACCATCGGTCCCCAGCTCGACAGCGCCGACCATCGCATGGGCCACGAACAACGCGAAAAGCAGCCACGAACCGATGGAGAACTTCGTCATGACAGCGACGACGACCAAGAGCGCCCCCGCAAACGTGTAAGACCAGACCAGGGGGATGCCTAATGCCCCACTGAAGAAAAGAGCCAGCAAGAAACAAATGACGAGGCCGCCCAAAATCCCCACGTCTTTAAACATTTCGCCCAACGTCAGACCCTTCTGCGACGCTTCGGACTTTGGCATATGCTGTCCCAAAAACATCAATCCGTAAATTGCCGTCGGGATCAAAAACAGCGCCAATTGCGCCTTCCAGCCCCAGTCAAGTTGTTCGCCCAACAATGCACCGGCAAAGCCACCTATGACCAGTCCGGCAGGCCAGCTCGCGTGCAGAATGTTCAGATAATGCGTGCGGTTGTTCGGGAAGAG
>CAZCUL010000655.1:0-6837 GCA_964501475.1 uncultured Verrucomicrobiota bacterium
TTCAGTCAATTCTACCTGCATCTGAGCGATGAATTGAGTGCGGTGGGCAAGACCTCTGAGGCTCAAGAATTGCGTCAGAAAACGATTCAGCTCCTGGAGGATCTCCAAGTCGAAGTAGCGCGAAATCCCGAACTGCTCCCAACGATTTATAGTTACCATATGGTCGCATCGATAAAGGCCGGGAAGCCACAGCAGGCCAAAGAATCGTGCCGTGTGCTCCTGCAGCAACCGCTGCCAAAAATGGGCGAGGCGTACAACCACGCGGCGTGGTTCCTGGCCAATGCGGAAGTCCCTCAACATCGGGATCCTGCGATGGCAATCGAACTGGCGAAAAAGGCAGTCCAGTCAAACCCCTACTCCGGCAGCTATCGCAACACGCTGGGCGTCGCTCACTATCGCACCGGAGACTGGAAACAGGCAATTCTGGAATTGGAAAAGTCCGTCTCCCTCAGAATAGACGGCCATAGCTTAGACTTCTTCTTCCTTGCCATGGCGCACTGGAACCTGGGCAATAAGGATGAAGCCCGCCGCTGGTATGAGCGGGCCGTCCCGTCGATGGACAAGCAACAGCCGAACGAGGAACTCCGCCCTCTCCTGACAGAGGCAGAGGAACTGATGAAAGAATCTCCCGTTAAATAGGGCAGGTATGGGCGATGAACCGAGCACCATGAAGCCCACTTCCGCGGAACAAGCCGTGTTCGCCGAGGTGCTCCAGCGCGATACTCCCGAAGCCCGCGCTCGTTGTCTTGATGCCGCTTGCGGGACGGATGCCGCGTTGCGCCAGCGTATCGAGGCCTTGCTCCGCGCCGCCGAAAACGCCGGCGACTTTCTTGAACAGCCGCCCACTGGAGTGAGCAGCGACGCCGATTCGACCGCGCTCGTTTCTGAATTCCACGAAAAGCCAGGCGACAGGATTGGCCGCTACAAATTGCTCGAAAAATCGGCGAGGGCGGCTGCGGCACCGTCTATATGGCCGAGCAGGAAGAGCCGGTGCGGCGCCGCGTGGCGTGAAATGCCTGGAGAAGGACCGCGCCCGCCGCTACGCGACGGCCAACGGCATCGCGGCGGACATTCAACGGCACCTCGAGCACGAACCGATCACGGCGCGGCCGCCGAGCGGGATGTATCGGCTGCGAAAGCTGGCGCGACGAAACCGCGGGGCCTTGATCACACCGGCCGTCGTTCTCGCGGATGTCAAACCCGTCGCCCTTGTGCATTTTAAGGTCGGTGATGATGCAGCCGGGAAACTGGTGCCGGGCGCGATCTTAAAATCGTCCCGCCCCTGGAGATAGGCAATCGCCGCGTCGCGCTCGAAAGCGTATGAATAACGCATCCGGCATCGATTTCTCTCAGGGCTTTTTCGACGAGAAAGCGGTCATTGTCATCGTCATCCGCCAATAGGATTGTTTGCCTCTGCGACTTCATTGTGACCGGTTCAGTACCGTCAAAAATGACGCCAGCCGCGAATTGTTTCCATGGGGAATAATCCTGATGAGGCCGGCGGGACGCTGCCATGTCCATGCGGCAGAGTGCGCGGCGCTTGACGCCCGTCCTCGTCATGTTTCACCTCCGATCTGCGGCCAGACATCGATCGCGTTTATGTGGTGAATCGCCTCGTTGGCGAAGGGCTCACGGGGAGATGAGGCGGTAGAACTGCGCGGCCCCGCTCGCCGCATTGGTTGCCACGCGATTCGTCCCAACTACCGTGCCGGGCGGCAGAACCGCAACCCACGCGGCCGGGTTCAAGTTGGTGCTGGACTGGAGGCGGAACGGCGGATCGTTGGTCGGCCAAACCAGGCGCACGGAGGCGGGCGACACGCGTTCGATGCTGAGCATTGGCCGCGGCGGTGTGGGGAGGCGCGTGAGCAATACGTCGTTGCCGGTGCCGCCGGTGTAGGTGATTTGAAACAACTCGCCGCCGATATACAGCGTCGCGTTCTGCGGCAGGCCCGTGAATGCGCCGGTAATGGCATCGGCGCCATCATTGTTGATCACAGTGAATTGATGATCCAACGCGGACGGAAAATTGAGAAACGCCTTCAAAGCCAGGCCCGTAAGATTGACGGCGCCGTGCGCGCTGATCTGGTCGTAACCGGACGGAAAAGAATTCAGTTCGATCTCCAAAGTTCCACTGCCGCCCGATGCGATGAAATTACCGCAAGTCAAAGTTCCCACGCTGGCGTCTGGCGCAATTCCTATCAAACCTCCATTCAACGTGACGTGGCCGACGGTGCCGGTGCCTTGCAGCCGGCTTCCCTGATTGAGGGCGATGGCAATCTGCGATTGCAAGCCGTCCACCTGGAGAGTTCCACCGCTGACAGCGATGCCGCTCTCGAAAAAATTTGCGCCCGCGAAGCGCAAACGGCCAGCCCCCGTCTTTACGACACCGGCGGCGTCCGGGAATAATTGAAACACCGCAGCCGGAACATCGAGGTCGAATTGGCCCGAGGTTGTCACTCTGGCGCACTGGACTTGATCAAGGACTTGAACGAGCAGCACCTCGACAAGATTGGCGACCCGGAAATCGCGACGCGCATCAACTCGTTCGAGATGGCGTTCAAGATCCAGAGCAGCGCGCCGGAACTGATGGACGTTTCGAAGGAATCACCCGAGACACTGAAGATGTATGGCATCGAAGCGGGCAAGCCGAGTTTCGCGATGAACTGTTTGCTTGCGCGCCGGCTCATCGAACGCGGCGTGCGATTCGTCCAGCTTTTCCACGAAGGCTGGGACCACCACAGCGAAGTCGTGAAAGGTGTGAAGGACCAGACGAAGAAGACGGATCAGGCCAGTGCCGCGCTCATCAAGGACTTGAAGCAACGGGGACTGCTCGACGACACTCTGGTGATCTGGGGCGGGGAGTTCGGCCGCACGCCGATGGTCGAAGCGAATGACGACTTCGGGCGCAAGATGGGCCGCGACCATCATCCGCAAGCTTTCTCAATCTGGCTCTCCGGCGGCGGCATCAAGGGTGGCGTGACGATGGGCGAGACCGACGAACTCGGCTTCCACATCACGAAAGACCGCGTCCAGGTTCACGACCTGAACGCAACGATTCTCCACTTGCTCGGCTTCGATCACGAGAAGCTCACCTATCGTTTCCAGGGCCGCGACTTCCGGCTCACCGACGTGGCAGGGGAAGTCGTGGAGAAGTTGTTGACGTAGGCCATAGCGGTTGGGTAGGATGCACGAGTGGGGCACCACTCTCCAGTATCCGATCAGATACCCGTCGCCGGGCAATTTACCACAACACACTGGACCGTGGTGCTCGCCGCCGCGCGGTCCGATCCCCAAAAACAAGCCGCCGCGCTGGAGCAACTCTGCCGTGCGTACTGGTATCCGCTTTATTCGTACATCCGTCGGCGCGGGAACAATCCGGAAGAAGCGCAGGATCTGACGCAGGAATTCTTCGCGCGCCTGCTGGAGAAGCACTGGCTGGCCGGCGTTGAAAAAAATGGCAGCCGGTTCCGATCGTTTCTCCTCACTGCGCTCAACGGTTTTCTCGCGAACGAGTACGATCGCGCGACCGCTGCCAAACGCGGGGGAGGGCGGCCGGTGTTCTCGCTGGACGCGGAACAAGCGGAGCACCGCTACGTACTGGAACCGAGCACAAACGAAACGCCGGAAAGGATCTTTGACCGGCGCTGGGCCCTCACGGTGCTGGACCAGGCGCTGGCACGGTTGAGGGCGGAGACTCTTGCAACCGGTAGAACACGCCACTTCGAACTAATGAATCCGTTTCTGTCGCGCGAACCAGCGGCGGGCGAATACGCCGGCGTCGCTGCGGAACTCGGCGTCAGCGCGGGCGCCGTTGCCGTTTCCGTGCACCGGCTGCGGCAGCGGTACCGGGAACTGGTGCGTGCGGAAATTGCCGACACCGTGGCCGATCCACGGCAAATCGATCCTGAAATGGATGAGTTGTTTGCCGCGTTGCGGGGTTAATCCGCGTAGCGGCGGTAATCGGCGCCGCGTTTTTCTTAGAGAATGGGTGATCAATCTTCGGTCGTGATAACTGTGATCAAATGCTCGCGTTGCGGCGCGGAACTGCCGGCGGACACGCTCGGCGGCCACTGTCCACAATGCCTGGTTGAGTTCACGTTAACGCCGGCGGACGGCGCTGCTGACGCTGCTTCGGCACACTCGTTGCCGCGGCGCTTTGGCGATTACGAGCTTCTCAACGAAGTCGCGCGCGGCGGCATGGGCGTCGTCTATCGCGCACGCCATCTGAGTCTGAATCGGCTCGTCGCATTGAAAATGATTTTGGCGGGCGAGTTTGCCGGCCCGGAAGCCCAGCGACGCTTTCACCAGGAAGCGCAAGCTGCCGCCCGGTTGCAACATCCGCACATTGTGGCCATTCACGAGATCGGGGAGTGCGAAGGCCAGTCGTATTTCACAATGGATTTGGTTGAGGGCCGCACGCTGGCTGAATCGGTCCGCGAGCAACCTCTACCGGCGCGACAAGCCGCGCTTTATCTGAAGAGCGTGGCCGAGGCGGTGCAGTACGCGCACCAGCGCGGCATTCTGCATCGCGATCTCAAGCCGTCGAATGTCATCATCGATGCTTTCGACGAGCCACGCATCACCGACTTTGGCCTGGCGCGCTCGCTTGATGATGTGAAGGAAATCACCGTCACCGGCCAGGCCCTTGGCTCGCCGGGCTACATTTCGCCAGAGCAGGCTTTTGGCAAACATGCGGCAGTCGGTCCGGCGAGCGATGTCTATTCGCTCGGCGCCGTTTTGTATCATCTGCTGACCGGGCGCGCGCCGTTTCAGGGCGAAACGGTTCACGATGTTCTGTGGCAAGTGAAGAGTGCTGAACCAGTGGCGCCGCGCCAATTGAATCCCAGCGTGCCGCTCGATCTCGAAACAATCTGTCTCAAGTGCCTCGAAAAGGATCCGTCCCGACGCTACGCGAGTGCTCGGGCGCTGGCCGATGAACTCAGCCGATTCGCACGCGATGAACCGATTCACGCGCGGCCAACGGGACCGAGCGGAAAGCTGTGGCGCTGGTGCCGGCGGCGGCCTGCCGTCGCCGCTCTCACCGCCAGCGTGCTGCTGTTGTTAGTCGTCGTGGCGGCGAGTTCCACGGTCGGAGTGTGGCGCGTCTCGGTTGCCCGGCGGGCCGAACATGGCGAGCGCCAGAAGGCCGAATCCGCGAACCGCGAATTGCGTGACACCGTCAACGTGCTCGAACTTCAGCGCGCCGAAGAACTTTTTCGCGCCAACGATTCCGCCGTGGGTGTCGCGCATCTCGCGGCGATGTTGCGGCGCGATCCCTCGAATCACATCGCGGCCAATCGTTTGATCTCGGCGCTCGTTCATCGGAACTGGGCGCTGCCGTCGGCACCGATGCGGCACGAGGACCGTGTCACGATGGCCAGTTTCAGCCCGGATGGACGCCATGTGCTCAGCGCCAGTTGGGACAGGACCGCGCAAATCCACGACGCGGTTTCCGGACAATTGCTGGCGACGGCTCCTCACGACGGCTTGGTGGTTTCAGCGCGCTACAGCAACGCAGGGGATCGTTTTGTCACCGCGTCCGCCGATGGGACGGCGCAGATTTGGAGCGCGACGAACGGCGTTGCGCTCACGCCGCCGCTGCGTCATGCGGGTGCCGTTCACTCGGCGGAATTCAGTCCGGACGATCGCTCCGTCGTCACGGCTTCTGCTGACAAGAGGGCGCGCATTTGGAATGCGGCTGATGGCGCTTTGAAGCACGAGTTGCGCGGCCATGGCACTGCGGTGTGGGTCGCGAGATTCAGCCCCGACAGCGAACGGGTGGTCACGAGCAGTCGCACGGGAGGCATTCGAATGTGGAGCGCGGATTCTGGAGAACTGCTGTTTCGGGTGGAGACACATCACAGTCTCGTCCACGCGCTGGCGTTCAGTCCGGATGGACGCACCTTCGCGTCTGCCAGCGCCGATCACACGGCGGGCCTTTGGAATGCGACCAATGGCGAAGCTTTTTGCGCCCCACTTGTTCATGGGAACACCGTGTATCACGTCGCGTTCAGTCCGGACGGCCAGCGGTTGTTAACGGCCTCACAGGATGGCTCCGCAAAATTATGGGATGCAACAAACGGCTTTCCTGTTGGCCAGCCGTTGTGGCACGAAGGCGGCGTCACGTTTGGAGAATTCAGTCACGATGGACAAACGGTGGTGACGGCTTCGTTGGACAACTCGGCGCGGCTCTGGGATGCGCGCAGCGGAAAAACACTTTGCCAGCCGCTGCGCGGGCACGAACAAATCCTCTACGCCAGTTTCGACCCGCACGGGATGCGCGTGGTCACCGCCTCTTACGATCAAATCGTCCAGGTGTGGAACATCCAGCCGCGCCGCGCCGTTCCGCTCGAGATGCGACATGAAAGGCCGGTCACCGCCGTCGCGTTCGATCCCGGCGGCGAATCCGTGTTGAGCAGTTCGAGCGATCGAACGGCGCGATTGTGGAACGCGCGCACCGGACAACCGCTGGGCGACCCGATGCGTCATCGCGCCGCCGTGGCATTCGCGGACTTCCGCGCTGATGGCCGGCGCATTGTGACCGCGAGCGCGGACGGCACTGCCAACGTCTGGGATGGAAAGACAGGTCAACATGTCGTGGGGCCGTTTCAGCATGAACAGGCCGTCAGGTTCGCGCATTTCAGTCCCGATGGAGGGCGAGTCGTCACTGCTTCCGCGGATGGCACGGCGCGGATTTGGGACACACGCACTGGCGACCTCACAGGTCCACCGCTCAAACACGGTGCGGAAGTAGCCGTGGCGCGCTTCAGCCCCGATGGCCGATGGATCGTCACGGGATCAGAAGATCGAACGGCGCGGGTGTGGGGCGCGCAAACG
>CAZCUL010000656.1:0-9644 GCA_964501475.1 uncultured Verrucomicrobiota bacterium
TCAAACGCCATTTCGCGAGCAGCAAGGGCAATCTCTACGACGGCGGCTTTTTGCAGGATGTCACGGATCGGCTGGAGAAAGATTCCGGCAAAGGTCCAGACGATCACAGCGATTTGAAAGTGCTGGCGGAGGCTGCCCAGGAGCCAGATCTCGGAAAACGTCTCGCCCGGTTGGAACAGATTCTCGATGTGGAGCGATTTCTGTCGTTCATGGCTGGAAGTCGTGACCTGCCACTGGGACGGCTACACCATGAACAAGAATAACTACCGTCTCTACAATGATCCTGAGACCGGCAAGTTCGTTTTCCTTCCGCATGGCATGGACCAGATGTTTGGCAACCCTGAGACTCCCATCTTTCCCGCGGCGAACGGCCTCATGGCGCGCGCCATTTTGGAAACGCCCGAAGGTCGGAAGCGCTATCGCGAAAAGTTTGAGATGCTTTTTAGCAACGTTTTTCGCGCGGAAGTTTTGACCAACCGGGTTCAAGAACTGCATCAGCGCCTTCAAACCGAACTTGTCCCGTTCAGCAAAGAGGCTGCCAGCAACCGCACTGCGGCCTCCGCGAATCTTCAGAATCAGATTGTGCGCCGCGGAGACGCCCTTAAATCAATGCTGGCAGCGGAGGGAGCGCCCTAAGCCGAACTAACGCGTAGTGCTCCTACTGGTGCCGCCGAGCCGCCAGGAGCCGCCAGAAGCCGGCTTGCTTGCGGTGGGTCGATTTGCTAGCTTCATGGGCAGCCGGAGTTTTCGGCGTGAGACTTGCCAGTTCAGGAATGAAGATGAAGCCATTGAACCCAACCTGTTCCCGACGCGGTTTTCTTGTCCGCACCACTCAAGCGGGCCTGGCTGTTTCCGCCTTGGGATACTTGCCCGAATCGGCCCGCAGCGCTCCCCGCGAAAAGATCATTTACCCGAAGGGCAAGGCGGAGCATTGCATCTTTATCTGGTTGGGAGGCGGCGCGGCCCATGTCGATACCTGGGATCCAAAGCGGAAAGGCGACGGGATGAAAGTGGCCGGCTCTGCCTATGATGCCATCGAGACGGCCGTTCCGGGCCTGCAGGTGTGCGAGCATCTGGCCCGGTGCGCAAAGGTTCTGGACCGATTCATCCTGGTGCGGACGGTGCATCATGAAGTGATTGATGAACATGCCGCCGCCACCAACCGGCTGCACACAGGCCGGCCGACCAGCGGCACAGTGGTTTATCCGTCGATTGGATCCATTGTAGCGCACGAGCGCGGCAGCCGCGCCGAAGGCATCCCCGCCTACATTGTCATGGGCTATCCGAACCTGACCCGCGGTCCTGGGTTTCTTGGAACGAAGCACAGTTACGTTTATCTCACCGACACGGAAGCAGGGCCGAGCGGGTTGCGCCGGCCGGACGATGTGTCCGAGCGGCGGCAGGAGCGGCGGGAAGCGTTGCTGAAGCAGATGCGGAAGAGTTTTTTGGCACGGCATTCCGGAGATGCA
This sequence comes from uncultured Verrucomicrobiota bacterium, assembly GCA_964501475.1. Lineage (GTDB taxonomy): Bacteria > Verrucomicrobiota > Verrucomicrobiia > Limisphaerales > CAZCUL01 > CAZCUL01. The sequence goes on from CAZCUL010000656.1 coordinate 1,470, forward strand.
CGCGTCGCAGATTACGATGCGGCGATCGGGGAAAGCTTCAACCTGACCGGGGGCGATTTCATGAAGGCGTTCGATCTGGCGGCCGAGCCGGCGGCTTTGAGAGAGTCCTATGGCAGCGAGTTCGGCCAGCGCTGTTTGCTCGCCCGGAGATTGGTGCAGCGGGGAGCGCGTTTCATTGAAGTGTCGTTCAATCTGAATTTCATCAACGGCACCGGCTGGGACACCCACAACGAAGGCCAGAAGAACCAACACGTGCTGATCCAGGAGCTGGACCGCGCGCTGGCAACCCTGGTTATTGACCTGGAGACGAACCGGCTCCTGGATGAAACGCTGATTGTGGTGGCCACTGAATTCGGGCGGCCTCCGGAATTTGATGCCGGCGGCGGGCGCGGCCATTACTCGAAGGCATTCAGCGTGGCGTTGGCGGGCGGGGGTTTGCGGACGGGCCGGGCGGTAGGTGAGACAGACGAGCTTGGGAAGAAGATTTTGGCGCGGCCGGTCTCCGTGCCCGATCTGCACGCCACCATTCATTGCGCGCTCGGAATCAATCCCGGGAGACATCTCTACGACGGAGACCGCCCGGTGCCCATTACCGACATGGGCGAACCGGTGCGCGAGATTTTCGGGTGAGGACAACTGGCGGGCGGAGACGTTGTCATCTGCGCCGTCTAAGACCGTCTAAGCAGTCTGAAGATTTGTTTGCTTGTGTATTCGGACCTCCTTTGATATAGGGTTGGAGACCGCGAAGAAACCGCAGATTTGAGATCCTATGAGCCTGCCTTTTATCAAAAAGACGTTTTCCATCCTCGCAGCCTGCTTCGGCGCGACCGTGCTGGTGAGTGGGCAACCCTACAAAATCACGTGGTACACCATCGATGGCGGAGGAGGAACAAGCACGGGTGGAACTTACGTGGTCAACGGCACGATAGGTCAGCCGGATGCCGGAACATTGGCGGGGGGCAATTACACCCTGATCGGCGGATTCTGGGGAGTGGTGGCCGCAGTGCAGACGCCCGGAGCGCCACATCTGAGCATCACTCGCTCAGGTACTGAAGTCATCATCTCGTGGCCTGCGCCCTCCACGGGATTCGTCCTCGAGCAGAACGTGGATTTGGGCACTTCAACCTGGTCCGGCGTTCCGGAGCCTGTTATGCAGGTGGGAAATGAAAACCGGGTCGTGGTGCCTTCGCCCGTTGGAATGCGCTACTTCCGCCTCCGGCACCCCTAGTCGGGGTTGGATCAACGGGCGGCCCGGAAGGAATTTCGCAGGGCGAACAACCTTCGACCCGAGAGGCGCAACCCCAAAAGCTTTCGCAGGGCGCGCGGGCCGTAGCGGTGGCTGTAAAGGTAATCGTCTATCAGGAAACGGAAATGGTCCGGCGTCGCCACGTCTTTAAGCTGGCGAATCAATTCCAGGTCCTTCTCGAAGTAATCTGGTTTCACCACCCAAATCAGGAGAGCCACGGGTCGAAGATGCCAGCGCAAGCAGCGCCAGAAGATCCGTTCCTCGAATGGTTTTTCCGGCCGGGTCGCGTCCGTACAAGAAACCTTTTCGCTTGATTTGCCGCTGGAATGCACTGCCCGATTATCGGTCGCCGAATTCGAGCGCTTTAAGAACTCGTTCTCGACTCGAGGATTCGGTGAAATATGTCCAAGGCGGGCCAAATCGAATAGCAGGACTTGCGGTTGGCAGACCCTAACAGCGACTCGCAATAGACGATGTTTGAAACGCCATCGCTCTTGCGCTCGAATCTCTTGCTGCCACTCCCGAAGGTGCGGGCTTGATCGGTGTTCTCCAACTGGGCGAGAAAATCTTTCAAGATGCGGAAGCCCCGGCTTGCGCGCCTGTCGCTTCCCAATCGGCAACCTTTAGCGATGAAACAATCATCAGGCCGCTGCGAGAACGGGTGATGGCTACGTTTAGGCGACGCTCGCCGCCGCTTTCATTTAGCGGCCCAAGCACGGATGCGTTGAACTGCCCGCTGGTGTCTTTCCCGTAAGTAAGTCAGGCTCAAAATGATTCGATCCATTTCATCGCCTTGCACGGTTCAAGATTTCGCGGGAAGAATTTTGATTCGGCTGCGCAAAAGGCGCGGGCTTGATCCGAGACAAAGATGAGTTGCTCGTCAGCCTACACTTTGGCAGTTCAAACACACAGGCGGATTCTTGAACGGGTTCCTTGGATAGCTCGAGGCGCCGCAGAACGGCTGGCTTTGTTCTTTGCACCTTTCCCCGGTTTCCGTTAACCTGCGGAAATACGGGGTTGAGCAAGTTCCCATTACCCAGTCAACCCCATCGGCGAAACAGTTGGATTCATGGGTGCAACCGACACAAACTGGGTTCATTTTACTCGCACGCACTGGTCTGTGGTCCTGTCGGCGAAGGAGGTCGATTCACCGGAGCGCCACCGGGCGTTGGAATTGCTTTGCCATTCCTATTGGCCGCCGATTTATGCTTATATCCGGCAGCGCGGGTATCAGCCGGAGGACGCGCAGGATCTGACGCAGGAGTTCTTCGCGCGTCTGCTGGAGAAGGATTTTCTCCAAGACGTCACTCATACGAAAGGCAAGTTCAGGTCGTTTCTGTTGGCTTGCGTCAATCATCTGCTGAGCCACGAGCGCGACAGGCAACGAGCCCTCAAGCGAGGCGGTGATTCAACCCACATCGCATTGGATGAGTTCCAGTCGGTGGATGCCGAGCTTCTCGAGAAAGGCGAGGTTGAAGATTGGGACCAAGCCTTCGATCGCGTTTGGGCTCGCACCGTTCTCAAGCGCGCCAGCGAACGGCTGGAGGAAATATACCGATCGCGAGGAAAGGCCGCGTTGTTCGACGCATTGAAAACTCTAACCCCGACAAGTGATCAGCAGCCGTCCTACGAGCAAGTGGCATCCAAACTGGACATCAGAGCGGATGCCCTCCGGGCGGCCGTTCATCGCATGCGCGTCAGGATGGGACGGCTGATTCGCGAAGAAGTGGGCCATACCCTGACCGATCCCGCTGACCTGGAAAACGAAGTTCGGTATCTTATCGACGTGATTTCAAAGAGTGCTTGTTGATGTTTGGGGCGGCCAGCGGGCCTTTCAACCAACTGGGGCCTCGCCGGTCTATTCGGTTCATACCAGGGGAATCGGAGCCGGTTGTTATCGTTTGCCGGGGGCTGCCTCAGAGAAATTGCTGGCATGTGGAGATGTAGGGCGGACACTGATGTCCGCCCTACACGAGTACGCTATGGACAGACTAGTCCCGGAGGCGGACCTCGAAGATTGTCACTGTGCCACTGACTTCGTTGCCCACGACGAGCAGTGGTTTGCCTGTGGGGCTTTGCTCGGCGTGAATGAAGACCATGCCTTCGGGAGCAAGGTCGCGTGAGCGCGCATCTTCGGGCTCGAATTGGAATTTGCGATTGTTGGCGTACTCAACGAACTCGGGCTGCGTTGGATCGGTAATATCATACGCCACAATGCCGCCAACGCGCTCGAGCCCGATGAAGCCGAACAATCGGCCATAGGCCACGCCCGTTGTCACGCCTTCCGGCTCCGGTCCCTTGTTGTCGCTGCGGTTGTCGAAGCCGTTGTTGTCACTGCTGGCGTTGAAATGCCGCGGGAAGAATGCCGCGGTGATCTGTTCGAGTTGATCGCCACTGTCGAACATCAGGGCGCCGTTCGCGTCGCGAATCGAGAACGAGCGCGCGCCAAACACATACAATTCATCGAAGTCTTCGTCACCGTCGGTATCACCGGTGGCAGTGGTAACGGTCAGTCGTCCGAGAGCGGCGTTGTCCTGCAGATTGGCGGCGTTCGGAAATGCGGTTGGATCCAAGTCAAGGCCGCCCACACGCTCTTCCTCTTCGAAGCCGTCATACTCGCGAGCGTCGCCTTCGTTGACCAGGATGAGGTAGGTCGAGCCGCCGATTTCGAAGCTTGCCAACGCGTCCGGTTGATACATACCCAACACAGGCCAGTTGGCGATGTTGATCGCGTCGTCGCGGTCGCTGGCGTCAAGTCCGTTGTCCGGAGCCATGTGATTCTTGAAGCCCAGTCCAATGAGTTCCACCGTAGGCGGTTCGGTGGGATCCAGGTAGAGGGGACTGAGATCGATTTTGGCGAGGGCATTGTTCTCCTGCAAGCTCACCCAGGCGGTGTTCGAGTCGGAAGCCACCGTCATGAACTCAGGTTCCAGGTCCTGCGCGGCAGTTGCGTTTGGCCCGAAGATGCGGATGCTCGGATCGAGCACTGCGCCGTTGAACGCCGTGAAATCCACGGTGGTCACCGTGGCGCCGCCCACGCCGGACGACAGGTCAATGATGCTGATGGTGCCTTCGGGATCGACGCTGTCAGGCTGGTTATAGGAACTCGGCTCCCCTTCGTTGGCCACGAGCACGAGGCCGTTGGGCGCGAACGTCACCATGTCCGGCAACGCGCCCACGGTCACCGAGCCTTCCAGCGCGAGGTTGCCGTCCAAGAAGAATATCTTGCCCGGATCGGTCCGTTGGGGCGCAGCCACGGCGACCGCCAATCGGCCGTTCTGGAACGCCACGCTCGTCGCCTCGCTGCCCTCCGCCGAAAGATCAATCGTCATTGTCAGCGTCGGCTTGCGGGGATTTGCGATGTCCAGCACATCCACGGTCACGGCATTGGCATTCACCGAGAACACGCGCAAGTTTACCGCATCGAAGGCGACAATCTCGGCCGCGCCTTCGTCGAACTGTCCGCTGGCATGAGTACCGATGGGATGCAGCTTGATGTCGGCCGCCGGCGCTGAAACGACGATGCTGCCTAGGGCAAACAGGCCCGCCGCCAGCCCAAACACGCCAGGATTTCGACTTGTCCATGTTTTCATTTTACTTTTCATAGGTGTTTTTTTTTGAGTTGTTTAATCAGCCGGAGCGTTCACCACGCGCTATGCTGCGCGCAACGCGTCGGCTTTCGCGATTTCGAGTCACTCACCAAACCACGCTGTTTCGAACATTCGTGCTTTGAATTTGTCTCGCGATTCGAATCATACCAAGCGAAGCCGGGGCGGATTGTGACGAAGAAATGACAACAATTTTTAGCAGCCGCCTTAATGTTCCAATAGGAAATCCCCCGGCTCTGCCGGGGAGACTCTCGAAGTTTGACTTATCGGGGCGTTGGAAGTGAGGACTGATGACCACGTCTGGCCCAGGAGGGGCCCAACATGAATAGCCCTGGGCGAACGCTGCCGGCGTTGGCCCAGGGGAGGAATCCCCAAAGGTCACGCGGCCCTGGAGGGGCCGAACCAAGTGGAGCCCCTGCAGGGCCCGACAGAGTTTTGTGACTCACCACCCCGGGCGCTCGCCCGGGCTATTCATGTTTAGCCCCTGCGGGGCTAGGACACGAAAGGTTGAATCCAAGGTGGAGAAACTACGGTAGTAAGCACGAAGTCGCTGGAGACCCTTATCACCATGCCGCTTGGAGAGGCTCACAATTTCAAGCTTCCGGTTTTACCGGAGGTATCTGACTGATTTCCGCCAGAATCATCGATGCGGCTGCTACAACTTTTTTAGCGGTTCTTCGTCACAGTGCGCCTCAGCTTCGTTTGGTATGGAGCAGTAAGACGGTGAGACGGGTGACTGCATCTGCCTCCCATGCTCCCGTTGTGCCAACATGAGCACTTATGGCGTTTGAGGAACAGGCAATGACATCGAGAACTCGATGGCAAATCATGATCGCCGGATACTTCCTGCGGCGCTGTCCTCCATGGCGAGGATTGTTCGGTATCATTATGATTGAGTTTTCATTCACTAATAGTTAGTTAAACACTTGGAACCTGGACGAGTGGGAATGGCAGAGGACGGCGATCGACATGCCCAATGAGAATCAATGTTCCTCCTGTGGAAAGCCGCTGGACGCGAGCCTGCCTGGCGGAATGTGTTCGGCGTGCACAATGGCCTTGGGATTGGCGGGTGAAAGGGGCTCCAAGGGCACGATTGATGCAACCTCCGAAGTAACCTTTCAACGGAACGAAGGGCGGAAGGCCGAAGCGTGCGGTGGAAGGATCGGCCCCTATAAAGTTCTGCAACAAATCGGCGAAGGCGGTTGTGGCACCGTTTACATGGCCGAACAGGAGGAACCGGTTCGGCGTCGGGTCGCGCTGAAGATCATCAAGCAGGGCATGGACACCAAGGAGGTGATCGCCCGGTTCGAAGCCGAGCGGCAGGCGCTGGCCATGATGGACCATCCCAACATCGCCAAGGTTCTGGATGCGGGCGCCACCGAGACCGGGCGCCCGTACTTCGTAATGGAACTGGTGCGGGGTATCAAAATCACCCGGTATTGCGACCAGAACCAAATGTTGCCCCGGCAGCGTCTAGAATTGTTCGTCAAGGTGTGCCAGGCGGTGCAGCACGCCCACCAAAAGGGAATCATCCACCGGGACCTCAAACCGTCCAACATCCTCGTCACCCTTCTCGATGGTATCCCGATTCCAAAAGTGATCGATTTCGGAATCGCCAAGGCCACGCAGGGACGGTTGACGGACAAGACGTTGTTTACGGCGTTCGAGCAGTTCATTGGCACGCCGGCCTACATGAGCCCCGAACAGGCGGAAATCAGCGGGCTGGACGTGGACACACGCACGGACATTTACAGCCTGGGTGTGCTTTTGTACGAGTTGCTGACCGGCCGTCCTCCATTTGATCCCAGTGATCTGTCCAAGCAACTCTTTGACGAAATTCGACGCCGCATACGGGAAGACGATCCGCCTCGTCCGTCCACCCGCTTCAGCACCATGCGGATCGACGAGCAGACGGACATCGCCAGGTGCCGCGGGGTTGCGGTCACCAATCTAAGTCAGGAGCTGAAGGGAGACCTGGATTGGATCGTGATGAAGTGTTTGGAGAAGATCCCGTCACGACGATACGAAACGGCCAATGGGCTGGCCGCCGACGTCAAGCGTCACCTGAACACGGAAGTCATTATGGCCCGCCCACCCAGCAAGGCATACAATTTTCACAAATGGGTCCGCCGAAATAAGATATCCGTCACTGCAGGACTGGGGATTTTTCTGGCATTACTATTGGGATTGGGATTCGCCACGTTTGGCTTGATTCGCGAGCGTCAGGCTCGCCTGGCAGCTACAAACGCCCAACAGGAGAAACAAGATGAAGCCGACCGCGCCAATCGAATCGCCGAGGATTTGCGCCATCAGGTGTATGCCACGGACATTTTTCTGGCGCAAAAGGCTTTCAAAGCCGGGAATCTAGGGCGCGCCAAAAAGCTCCTGGTGCGACAAATTCCCAAGCCGGGTGAAGTCGATTTGCGCGGTTGGGAATGGCGCTATTTGTGGCGCGAGTGCCGCAATGACGCGGTTTTTGAATTGCCTGGACAACCCAGCTCAGTGTTTAACCTGTCCATGTCCCCGGATGGCAAGTCTCTGGCCGTGGGTCATTTCAATCCCAATGATGCCAGTGCAGCCGCCGTTTCCATCTTCGACCTCCAAACAATGAGGCAACATGCGATCCTTGATGGCAAGAGTCTTCCCACTGCGGTTTGCTATTCGCCGTCGGGCCATCTGCTTGCCGCCAGCGTCCAGAACAAGATTCATTTGTGGGACGTCACTCTGCAATCCGTGGTGAAGACGCTCAGTCGTTCTTCCGTAATACGTTCCATTAGTTTTTCCCCCGATGAACGTTATCTTGGATTCCTCGAAAACGGACGCGGTGTGACATTTGTGTGGGAGTTGGTGGGAAGCAATCGCGTGACCAGTATCCGAGAGGATCCTCCGGGCTTTCTCCACTCGGGAGTCGTGTCCTTCGGACCTCGCGGTCGTTTCTTGGCCATCGCCAACAGTACCGGGCAGATCAACCTGTTGGAGGTTTCGACTTGGAACACCGTCCATACCTTTCAAGGCCCCGACGAGGCCATCACGGCGTTGGCTTTCTCGCCCAATGGCAGATATCTGGCCTCGGGTTCGGGCTATTCGGATCATCGCATCTGGGTGTGGGATCTGAAAAGTCTGACCCTTCTGACCAACCTCACCGGTCACCGGGCATGGGTGGTCAATCTGGTCTTCTCACCCGACGGCCACAGCCTTGCTTCCGCCAGCGCTGATCAAACCATTAAACTATGGGATACCAGAACCTTTACTGAAACGGCACATTTACAAGGCCATCAACATGAGGTGTGGAGCATGGCCTATTCCCCGGACGGCACGACC
>CAZCUL010000657.1:0-3162 GCA_964501475.1 uncultured Verrucomicrobiota bacterium
CCTGGCGGAACTGTGAACTCACGTATATCAGCAGGATCAACCGTCGTTGATCACGCTGCCTGCGCCAACCCAACAGTCCATTGCGCCATGTCGGAAAGCAGAACCGTGAAAAAACCGGAACGCAATATCACTGCACGCTTGCCCAGCGGGGCGGCGGCTCGCGGCAGCGCCCTGTTCGGCTTGGCCCGCTTGCGCTGGTCCATACATCGTCAGGGCAGAGCCCAAATCCGTGCCAGCTCGCGATCCGCGCCGCTGTCCAACAACACCGGAACCAGGTCCGGATGTCCCATCCGAACGGCGGCGTTACACAACAGGCGAGTATAGGGCGCGACGGGGGCCCCTTGAGCAATCAGCAAGCGAGCGAGTTCCTCGTGTCCGCCGGTCACTGCGAAGTGGAGCGGCGTAACCCGCCATACCGAGTCATCCTCCTGTTCCTGCGCGAGCAAGCTCGGATCCGCGTCCAACCGTTCTTGCACACGTTTGGTATCGCCGAGGAAGCAGGCCGAGTAGATGTCGATCATAGTCCCCGCCCGAAGTAGCAGTTCGGCGAGCCTCGTGCGGCGATAGTGCCGAGCAATGCAATACGGCTTCAAAAGCACCACGATCTCGGACCGGATGCGACCGGGCACGTTGGGGTCTGCTCCCGCTTTGAGCAGATACTCCACCAGATCTGGGTGATTGCCGCGCGTGGCTTCCCAAAGAAAGGTGCGGTTGTGACCACCGCTCTTAGCCGGCAACAGCGACGGATCACAGCGCAGGTGCCGTTGGACGACCCGAAGGTCACCACGTCGGGCGTCCTTCAGTATCTTGTCGATGCCAACCCTACCGCTGTGCGGCCGTGGTTTGCCTTCATCTCCCCAATCGATCATGGACTTTTGCAGATTCTGCGCAGCAGATAGCCCAGCGCTTCAAGAAACAATCGTCTCTCCGCTAACGACGGTGGTCGAAGACGACTGAAGACGACCTGCGCTTGCAACTGACTCGTCTTGGAGCCGAACGCCGAGACCACCGACAGCCGCCCGGCAGCGCCCGCTGGCAGGCAAGCCCGTGCCCGAAGAACCCGGATCCTCCCGAAAGTGGAGCGCGGGGCGGCTGTTCGGTGCGTCGATTTGTTCGGCTTCATAGCCGTTTCTTTCGTGATACCTGCTCCGAATTCCAGCTTCCCACGACCAACTTCATCGTTTCGCCATTGCGCGTCCCAATCACCAACGGGCGATCCAGCTTGTACACTCCGTTCGTGATGCTCACAACAACGACTGACGCGAGTTCAGTGCCTTGCCCCACGTCGAAAGACAAGGGGTTGCTGGCCTGCGCCCCGCCAGCGCGAAGCACCGTCACTGTATGGCAAACGGTATTGCACTGGCCCAGCATGGATGCAAGCGTCACGGTGCCGCCGCGAGCGTTTCCCTTCTTGGAGTCTGCCAGTCCAACGCTCCCACCGGCGCCCTGGTCCCACCGCACTGCCACCATCTCTGCCGAACGTGCTTCGATCTGCAGGTTGATCACTCGACAAGCAGAACTCTGCACGACTTCCTCGATGGTCAGTCGAAATGAATCCACCGGGGGGAGTTCGGCGGCACCTATATTGAAGGCAAGCGCAAGAATGGTGCAGGGAAATAAAGTTTTCATGGTTTAGTGCTGGGATATGTACTCATGCCGAACGCAAAAGTGAGCGACCGCCGCACTCCCGGCGATCAAGGAAAGTAGAATCGTAAATCTTCATGTTGTGTCAGCCTGAACGAGACGTTGGCCGGCGGTTCGTCTCGACTGTCTGGTTGGGCCTATGACCCATATGCCGTCAAAAAGGGATAACCCAAATGCCATCGCCGATGGGCGTCGGAATCACACGTCGAGGGGTGTCGAATCTGACGAGGGTCTCTGCAAACTGTTTCTTTTCCACCGTCACCCACGTGTCGCCACCCACGAGTCCACCGACTGGAACACCAGACGACGCGACCGTTCGCGGTATGAACGGGGTCAAAACATAGGTGCCTGGCTTCAATGCCACGGCGAAAAGCCCGTCCTCATCAGTTGCAATCTCGGTGATGAACTTACCGAGATCGAATGGATCACGGACCAAGTAGATGCTGAGGTGGCTCTGAACAGGACGAGGGAAGCAACCGCTGGTTTCGCAGATCTGGCCGAGCGTTGTTTGCCCGACTATGCCTGACTGATGGTGCTTCTGCGCTTGCGAAGCTATCGGTGAAAAGCTGGCAGCCAGCAAAACAGCCCAGAGGCCAAAACGGACGATGGTGTTTTTCATGATTTGTTCCTTTCGGGATTGACTTGTTCTCGAAATCTGCGCGCTCGCTCAATAAGCCCAACGATCGGCTCACCGACCGCCGCCGGAAGCGGGCGCGGGCAGCGATTCCAGCGTTCAATATACCGGGCATCCGAACTCAAGGGCGGGGCGGCGGTTCGGTGAAGCTTTTGGTTGGGCACCTTTGTCATGGTGATTTCTTGGGTGAGAACACCGACGTGCCCACCAGAAGATTGAGGTTCTCCTCATCGGCCCGTCCGATGACGACGGGGCTTTCACACTTGTAAATACCATCGCGGGCCGACAGTGCAAACACCTGGTCAAGCCGGGAGTCCTTGGGTTTTTTCCAGGTTGTGCTACCTGCAGTACCTCCACCCATCCTCACAACGGCATGCACGTACGCAGTCCCGCCGTATTCGACCCGGCATGCGGTTACCCAAATCTCTTCTTGGTGTAAACCTTGTGTCTGCTCCATAAGTCCTGCGATCCAACCTTGTTTATCGCCGAACAGCCTGAAACCCCGACCGGTGGGCGACTCGATTGTGAGAACGGATACTCGTTGGTTCTCATCCGTGTAAAGGTCCTTTACCGTTAGGCGAAAAGAATCCTTTGGAATGGAAGGTTTTGAATCCTTTGGAATGGAAGGCTTTTCGCACCCGACCAGTAGGATGCCTGCAATGGCGATGAAATGGAATCTATGTCGTTTCATAGGGTGCGCGATTTTGCCCAACGTCAGAGGTGAGCGACCGCCGCCGGAAACGCAAGCCGGAGCGTGAACGGCGCGCCCGAATTGACGCTCAGCATCGAGCGGAGAGGCGGGGCGGCAGTTCGTCTCCAGCGCCTTGTTGAACAAAGCCGCTCCGCGGCGAAGATAATCTGACGCGCTTGGATTTGCAGGGCAA
>CAZCUL010000658.1:0-11171 GCA_964501475.1 uncultured Verrucomicrobiota bacterium
CTCGCCCAGAAGCTCCAATGCCTCAACGTACTTCGGGTCCCGCTGCACGACGCCTTCCAGAAACCCGATCTCGATGTCCAAATCCCGCTGCTCCCGGCGAGTCAACTTCTTGCGTGCTTTTGAATCTCTCGACATAGAACTCCTCCCGAAATTATTTCGCGCCGGTGGATGAGGCGCGTCTTCTCCAATGGTCCAAAACAAAATTTAGTTCCCGCCCCCGGAGGAATTGGCTATTGGTGATCATTGCATGTTCATCGGCGACAGAAATAACCGCCTTAAGGTCCAGTCGTGAAGTGCTTTGTCACTGGGGCTACGGGGTTTATCGGGGCGAATCTCATCCATGAACTGGTTGAACGCGGACATCACGTAAAAGCGCTGGTTCGGGCCGGCAGTGATACGCGCGGAATGACCGGCGCCGAGTTCGAAAGGGTGGCAGGAGACCTGGGCGACGTGGGGACGCTGCGGAGCGCGATGAAGAGTTGCGATTGGTGCTTCCATGTGGCGGCGAGCTACGCGCTTTGGCTCCCCGACTATGCGCCCATGTATGCGGCCAACGTTGAAGGCACGCGAAACGTCCTCGAAACGGCTCGGCAGGTTGGATGTTCACGCGTCGTCTATACGAGCACCGTTGGATGCATCGGCCTGCCCATCGCTGGAAATGGCGCCTTGGCTCCGAGCGATGAGACAGCGCAGGCATCGCTCGCCCAGATGTCGAACCATTACAAGCGCTCCAAATGGCAGGCGGAGGAGGTGGCGCGCCAGTTGGCGGGTGCGGGCGTTCCCATCATCATCGTCAATCCCAGCGCGCCCATCGGCCCGCGCGATGTCAAGCCGACGCCGACCGGGAAAATCATTGTCGATTTCCTCAATCGCCAGATGCCGGCCTACCTGGACACGGGGTTGAACTGGGTTCACGTGCGGGACGTCGCCATCGGACATATTCTGGCCGCCGAGAAAGGCCGGATCGGAGAGCGTTACATCCTGGGCAATGCCGAAGGCAATTGGACGATGCAGCAAACGCTGCTGGTCTTACAGGAACTCACCGGAATACCGGCGCCAAAAATGCGTATTCCCTATTGGGTCGCCCTTGCGGCAGCGCATGTGGATGAAACAATCGCAAGGGCTACCGGCAAACCGCCCAAAGCGCCATTGGCAGGCGTGCGGATGGCCCGATATAGAATGTTTTTTAACCCAGCAAAGGCAATCTCCCAACTGGGCATGCCTCAAACCCCTGCCAGACAAGCTCTGGCTGATGCCGTGGAATGGTTCCGCCAGCACGGTTACGCGCGAAATTGACTCGGTGACCTGAACCGTCCTTCCGTCCTTCCGCCCTTCCACGCCCTTTTCCCGGAGGCAAGGAACCCATTTCGCTTGCCTGAAGAGCGCTTTCCAGACAAATGGAATCGAATGCATTTTCGAAGTTCTCTCGCTTTGATGGGCTGCCTGGCTGGCGCAGCTCTTTCAGCCCCACCAATTATGGCCGACACCTACGACCTCATTATCCGCCATGGCCGCATCTACGATGGCATCGGCAAGGATTCTTTCCTGGGCGACATCGCCGTCCGCGGCGACACGATAGCCGTCATTGGGCAGCTTGAGGATGACAAGGGCGGCATTGAGATTGACGCCGCCGGCCTGGCGGTTTCCCCGGGGTTCATCAACATGTTGAGCTGGGCAACCGAATCCCTGATCGAAGACGGAGACTCCCAAAGCGACATCCGACAGGGTGTGACCCTGGAGATCTTTGGCGAAGGCGAATCAATGGGACCACTTACCGAGCGCATGAAGAAGGATCTACTCGAACAGCAGGCCGACATTAAATACGACATTCGTTGGACGACTCTTGGTCAATACCTTGAATACCTCGAACGGCGCGGAGTAAGCCCGAATATCGCCTCTTTTGTCGGAGCAACCACGGTCCGCATTCATGAGATCGGTTACGAGGATCGGCCGCCCACCCAGGCCGAACTCGGCCGGATGCAAGGCCTCGTCCGCCAGGCCATGGAAGAGGGCGCGCTGGGAGTGGGTTCTTCGCTGATCTATGCCCCTGCCTTTTACGCGCAGACGGACGAACTGATCGCCCTGGCCAAGGCAGCCTCTTCTTATGGGGGAGTTTATATCTCGCACATCCGCAGCGAAGGCAACCGGCTTCTCGAAGCGCTGGATGAGTTTATCGAGGTTTCGCGCCGGGCAGCGATTCCGGCTGAAGTTTACCACTTGAAAGCCGCCGGCGCCTCGAACTGGAACAAACTCGATGCAGCCATCAAAAAGATCGAGCGCGCACGAGAGTCCGGTCTGCGCATCACGGCGGATATGTACACCTACACCGCAGGCGCGACGGGACTCGACGCGGCCATGCCTCCCTGGGTGCAGGAGGGCGGCTACCAGGCCTGGGCCAAACGCCTCCAGGATCCGGCCATTCGCCTCCGGGTCAAGAAGGAGATGTCCACCCCATCGGACGATTGGGAGAACTTTTTTCTGGCCGCTGGTTCGCCGGAAAAGATTCTGCTTGTGAACTTCAAGAACCCGAAATTAAAGCCGCTCACGGGCAAATCGCTGGCCGAAGTTGCGGCCAGGCGGGGCACATCTCCCGAGGAAACCGCGATGGACCTTGTGATCGAGGATGGAAGCCGTGTCGGGACAGTGTATTTCCTCATGTCCGAGGAGAACGTCCGCCAGCAGATCCAATTGCCGTGGGTAAGCTTTTGTTCGGACAGCGCCTCATTGGCCAGTGAGGGCGTTTTTCTCAAATCCAACCCCCACCCGCGCGCCTATGGCAGTTTCGCCCGGCTGCTCGGCAAATATGCTCGCGAAGAGAAGTTGATCCCCTTGGAGGAGGCAGTGCGGCGTTTGACGTCTCTGCCGGCGGGAAATCTGCGCCTGCAACGCCGCGGCGCGCTCAAGGCCGGTTATTTCGCGGACCTTGTAGTGTTTGATCCAGCCAAAGTGCAGGACCATGCGACTTACGAACAGCCACATCAATATGCCACCGGCGTGCGCCATGTCTTCGTGAACGGAGTGCAGGTCCTAAAGGATGGAGAACACACCGGCGCGAAGCCAGGCCGGGTCGTGCGCGGCGCTGGATGGAAAGGCCGCTGAGACTACAGCGACACCTTCCGCTCAAGGTTCGAGGCGGGCGCGCCTTTTCCCTGCTGGGTAACGAAAACCTCCAAGATTTGGACGCGCATCGAGGCCATGAACCGGAAGAACCCATTCTGGAATGCGTCGGCAGAGCGCAGCGGCGACGGCGCTTTGGCTCGGCTTCTGCAACGACCGACAAAGCCAAAGCGGTGTCGCGCTTTGCTTGCCACCGCAGTCCAAATCAGTTAGCCACATCGCAGCACGGTTCATGGAGAGAAGCGGAGGTGAGTCCGCTCCAGTTTAGTTAGCTTCCGGCACGGGAAATAAGTGAGCGATCTCACATCCCTGCCACGGACAGGAACGGGTCGCTGTCGTGCCTATTCTGACTATGCCTGCGGCACGGCATCGGGCCTGAAGGCGGTAGCACTCAAGGGCGGCAATGTGAAAGCCGCTGAGAATGGCTGGCCATGGCCTGGAACCGATTCCGCCTGAAGTCCTCCCAAATTTCCCTGATTGCTGCCGCCATACAAATTCGCATCGCTATTCAACGCCTCTTTCCAAAATCCGCCCCGCGGCAACCCGATTCGGTAGTTGGTGCGCAGCACCGGCGTGAGATTCAGGATTACCAGAACGACACGATCCCCCTCGCGACTTTGCCGGACAAACGAGAGGACGCTGTTTTCGTGATCGCTGCAATCCATCCAATAAAAGCCTTCCAAATCGTAGTCCCCGCGCCACAAGGCCGGTTCGGAGCGATAGAATCGATTCAGGTCTTCAACGAATCGCTGCAGGCCGCGATGGTACGGCCCCATCTCGAGCAAGTGCCACTCGATGCTCGAATTGGCGTTCCATTCCCCGCGCTGCCCGAATTCTCCTCCCATGAACAACAGCTTCTTCCCCGGGAAGAGCCATTGATAACCCAGAAGCGTGCGCAGATTGGCAAACTGCTGCCAGTCATCCTCTGGCATTCGCCCCAGCAACGAGCCCTTTCCGTGCACCACCTCATCATGCGAAAGCGGCAGGATGAAGTTCTCATGATGATGATAAAGCATGGCGAAGGTCAGGTCGTTCTGATGGTAGCGGCGATGAATGGGATTGCGGCTGAAGTAATGGAGCGTGTCGTGCATCCACCCCATGTTCCACTTGAGCGAGAATCCCAGGCCGCCCAGGTAAGGCGGACGCGTCACCAGGGGCCAGGCCGTCGATTCCTCTGCCACCGTTATCACGCCGGGATACTCGGTGTGGACCACGTGATTGAAGTGCTTGAGGAACTCGACCGCTTCAATGTTTTCCCGGCCCCCATATTGGTTGGGCACCCATTCCCCCTCCTTGCGCGAGTAGTCCAGGTAGAGCATGGATGCCACCGCATCCACCCGCAGGCCATCGATATGATAGCGGTCGCACCAGAAGAGAGCGTTGGCCACCAGAAAATTGCGCACTTCATGACGGCCATAATTGAAGATGAGGGTCCCCCAGTCCTGGTGAGCGCCCTTCCGAGGATCCTCGTGTTCGTAAAGCGCAGTGCCGTCGAACCGGGCCAAAGCCCACACGTCGCGCGGGAAGTGTGCCGGAACCCAATCCACAATCACTCCCACTCCCGCCTCGTGCAGCGCCGTGATCAGAAACTGAAACTCGTCCGGTGTCCCGTAGCGGCTGGTCGGCGAGTAAAAGCCGGTCACCTGATATCCCCAGGACGGATAATAAGCATGCTCGGACACGGGAAGCAGTTCCACATGCGTGAATCCCATTTTTTTGACGTAGTCGATGAGAGGGCCGGCAATCTCGCGGTAACCAGGCGATTCAGCGGCGGATTTCTTGCGCCATGATCCCAGGTGCATTTCGTAAATCGACATCGGTTCCCGAAATGGATTGCCTTGGCGGCGCTTCGCCAGCCAATCGCAGTCCGTCCAGGAGAATTTGTTGATGTTCCAGACGATGGACGCGTTTTTTGGCGCGGCCTCGAAGAAAAACCCGTAGGGGTCGGTTTTCAAAGACAAGACGCCATGCAGGTCTTTTATCTCGTACTTGTAATGATCTCCTTCCCGAACGCCCGGAATAAATATTTCCCACACGCCCGAGGCTCCCAAAGAGCGCATGGCGTGATACCGCCCATCCCAATTGTTGAAATCGCCGACGACGCTAAGCCGCTGCGCGTTCGGCGCCCAAACGGCGAAACTGGCGCCTTCCACCCCGTCGATGGTCCGGATCTGCGCGCCCAGTTTTTCATAGATACGGCGTTCGTTGCCTTCGCCAAACAGATAGAGATCGCCTTCACCGACCGTCGGCAGAAACGAATAGGGATCGCGCGTCCTTCGGGTTTTGCCCTGAAAATCCGTGATCACGAGATCGTATGCATAAACCCGGTCGCTCCCCTTGGAGTCGCCCTCGAACAGGCCCTGATCGTGAACACGGTTCAGTTTGATCCGGGGCCGGCTCTTCTCGTGGACCGGCACCACTTCGACCTGCGCGGCGCCCGGAACAAACGCCCTCGCCACCAAACCGCCTCCATCCCCCAGGCGGTGCATTCCCAAAAGCTGATGCGGACAGCGATGTTGCACCTGGATGAGGCTTTCCAATTCCGCATGCGTCAAAATCATATCTCCACGTTTGGTGATCAGCGCGGCTCGCGACAAGGGAAAAATAGCGTCAAAATCACCTTCCTCCCCGCCGACGAGGACGAAGATGGGCTTCTGGCGAGCGCGGCGGCTGGCCTTTTGGTGCAATCGCGCCACGTCTTTCGAGCTTTCGAGCTTTCGAGCCGCGATGGTTGCAGGCGTGCGGCTCATTGCGCTAGAGTTTCTCCATGGATGCCAAATCGTTCGCCCTGATCTACGCGGCAATACTCTTTCTCTCCTCTTTGGGCTGTGCGACGCGGGCCGAGCCTATTGCCATGAAAACCGTTGCCAAAGGAGCTTTTAGCGGGATAGCGGAACCAAAACAAATCGCGATCCGGGAAACAAGCGCCTGGAAAGAGTTTTGGGCCCAACACGCAGTTAACGAAAAGGAGGCGGAGAAAGTGCCCGAGGTGAACTTCGACACGCACATGGTTCTGGCGGTGACGATGGGCCGGCAACGGACTGGTGGTTACACCGTCGAGATCACCAAGGTCGAAGCTGAAGGGGACAAGCTCGTGGCCACGATTCAGCGCCGCGTGCCGCCGGTAAACGGCGTTCTGATTCAGGTCATCACCTCGCCATTCCATTTCGTGGCTGTTCCGAAAAGCTCCCTCAAGGTCGAATTCGTCCAGCCGAAGTGAATCGCCACCTCGAGGTCCACGACAGAATTCTTCCAAGTTTTTTACATCTGTTTGACAACTTCATTGCCCGGCGGAGATAGCGTGTTGGGCATGAAAACAACGCATTCTTTCCATCAAGTTGTCACCCTGCCTGGCAGGGTTGCAGGTCAATCCGCACGCGGATTGAGGCGCCTCTTATTCACCGCCACACTCGCGCTGGTTTTGGGCCTGGGCGCAAATGCCCGAGCCAGTGATCCGGTTGGCATCTATGCGTTCGTGGACAAGGTGGTCTTCGAGCCGAACGAAACATCACCCGAACGCATTCAGGTTTGGGGCGGTTTCGCCCTCGCAGTCGGTAACGGTTTCTATGCACCCGCGCAACGCGGCTACATGTATTTTCAACTGAACCCCAAGGAGGAAAAAATCTGCCGCAATGAGTGGAATGATCTCAAGAGTGTCGCCGGCACGGCGCAGATTGTCGGCTTCGCCAGACGCCGCGCGCCCACCGGCACGATTCGCGATCCGGACGCCAAACCGAACGATCCGGACCTTTACCCCATCGGATTTGGGTTGACCAAGGTCAGCAGCCGATTGGGAAAGGGAAATTACCAGCCATTGGCTGAGCTCCGGAAAATGCAAAAGGGCAGTTCCAGCGATCGGAAAAAATGACATCCTGCGTCTTCGGGTGCCGCATCCCGGCGGAGGCGGCGCCCGTTTCCCTCATGACCTGCGCGTCAACAACTCCCACGACTCCCAGCCCCTCGGGAATTCTCCGCAACGCGCGCGGAGACGCTCCATTGATCTGTCTGGCGCTAGTGCATGGATTGTTGCTCGTGCTGATGCCATCGCTCTGGCTGGTCGCAATCGGCCTTTGGTGGAACGCAAACACCATTTCCCACAACTTCATTCATCTGCCGTTCTTCCGCTCTCGAAAGGCCAACGCGCTCTTTTCCGGATACCTCAGCGTGTTGCTCGGTTTACCGCAAACGATCTGGCGCCACCGCCACCTGGCGCACCATGCGGGCAGACCCCGGCGATTCCGGGTAACATGGCCAATCTTGATTGAATCCGTAGTGGTAGCGGCGCTTTGGCTCGGACTGGCGATCTTCGATCCCCATCTTCTTTTCAAGGCATATCTTCCCGGATTCGGCCTGGGCCTGGGGTTATGCCACCTTCAAGGTCACTTCGAACACCACCGCGGCACCGTCAGCCATTACGGGTCCATTTACAACTTCCTGCTTTTTAACGACGGCTACCACCTCGAACATCACGAGCGGCCAGCCAGCCATTGGACAACACTGCGCGAGGGGCGCCTTTCTTCAACGCGACGCAGCCGTTGGCCAGCGGTGCTTCGCTGGATGGAACTGTTCAGTCTGAATCATCTTGAACGCCTGGTGCTCCGCTCAGCACCCCTGCAACGCCTGATGTTGCGCACGCACGAGCGCGCCTTTCGAACGCTCCTGAAAGACCCGACTCGTATTCAGAAGGTCCGGATTGTGGGAGGCGGCTTATTTCCGCGCACAGCCTTAATCCTCCAAAAGCTGTTGCCTGACGCATCCATTTCCGTCATCGAATCGGACGCGCGACATATCGAATCCGCCCGGCGTTTTCTTCCCCCTACGGTCGAATTCATCCACATGCGTTATAGTCCTGAGGATCCGGGGAACGCGCTTGCCGGCGTTGATTTGCTGGTTCTCCCGCTGGCCTTCGATGGTGATCGGGCTTTTCTGTATCGGCATCCTCCCGCACGGCTCGTTGCGGTCCACGACTGGCTCTGGCGCTCGCGCGGGCACAGCAGCGTCGTGGTCTGCGGGGCGCTGCTGAAAAGGTTAAACCTCTTGCGGCAATGAGAGCGTTCAGCCTCTTTTGCGTTCTGGCTCTGGCAAAAGCTCTGTCGTTGGCCGGACAGGACATTTCGCCGGACCCATGGCTTCCATGGGCGCTGTTCTGGCAGGATGCGTTCATTGCGTTCGCATTTGCAGCCGTGCAATGGCTGACCCATCGAAGGCCCTCGATTCACCACACCCTTTACTGGCTCCTGATCATTTACACCGCACTAAACGTCCCGCTGGTTCGCATCCTGTCCTCTCCGCTCACGTGGCAAATGTCCCGCGCCGCCCACGGAGCATTGGCAGACTCGATAACATATTACCTGAGTTTGGAGAATTGTGTATGGGTGGGCCTTATCGTGGCGGCCGGCGCGATTCTGCCCCGGTGGTTTCAGCACATGCCGGCCCGCCCGCGACGGGCGATTGTCCTGGCCGGTATTGGCTTGCTGGCATTGGGACCCTATGCCACTTCCCAGGTGAGGTTGATGGGGCTGCATCGCAATGCTCTATGGGCTTTGGTGACTTCAGCCTTGCCGCGCGTTTCTGCACAACCAGGCTCCACGGTTGACTGGCGCGCGAGCAGATTCAGCGCGCCTGGCGGCGAAGACCTGCGGCACCTCAGTAATTCGGCATCCGGGCGTAATGTCGTCCTGATCAGTCTTGAATCCACTGGCGCGCAGTACCTCGGGCTTTACGGCGCGGACCTCGATCCGATGCCGAACCTACGCCGGCTTGCGAGGGAGGCAATCATTTTCGAAAACGCCTACGCCGTCTATCCGGAGAGCATCAAGGGGCTGTTCTCAATCCTGTTATCGCGCTATCCGGCATTCGACGTTGCTGTCGAGCGATACGCCCGGGTTGAGACTCCATCTCTCGCCAGTGTCCTGGGACGTGCGGGCTACCGCAGCGCGTTGTTTCACTCCGGACGCTTCATCTATCTGGGCATGAATGCGATCGTCCAGGACCGTGGATTTGAACTGCTCGAAGATGCCGGCGCCATTGGTGGGAACGTTCAGTCCAGTTTCGGTGTCGATGACGGGGCTACAGTGGAGCGGACCCTGCAATGGATCGACAGCTTGCGGCCGGGCGAGCGGTTCTTCATCACCTATCTGCCCATCTCCGGGCATCATCCTTACGAAGCGCCGCCCGGCCCCTTCCCGGCGGCTGATGAACAAGGACGCTATCTGAACGCCCTCCATTACAGCGACGTGATGCTCCAGCGCCTGTTTGACGGGTTCACGGCGCGCGGACTGGCGTCCAATACCCTTTTTGTGATTTTCGGAGATCATGGAGAGGCCTTCGGCCAGCATTCGGGCAATTACGGACATACTCTGTTCATACACGAGGAAAACGTGCGCGTGCCCTTGATCGTTGTCGTGCCAGGGATGCTCGCCCAACCGCTACGGGTTTCGCGAACGGCCAGCCTGATGGACATCACGCCGACCATCCTCGATCTGCTCGGCCTGGATGCTCCGATGGACTACCAGGGCAGTTCGCTCCTTAAGCCGGTCCGGAAGATGGCTCTCTTTTACACCGATTATTCGCTCGGCCTTCTCGGATTGCGGGATGGGTCCTGGAAATTCATTCACGAAATCGATTCCGGGGATTCGTGGCTGTTCAACCTCGACTTCGATCCCAACGAGACAGAGAACCTGGCCTCGAGCGAGCCGGAACGCATGGAGTTTTATCGGGAGCTCCTGCAGGCGTGGAGCCGCGATCAGAAGGCCCGCCTTCTGCACGAATCCAATTGTGCCGGCACCAACCGGAAATCGTGAACCTTTCAGCTTTCCGTTCGAAGGACCCGGGTTAATTGCGCTCCGTGGATCGCCAAACTCGCTTCTGTCCAAATAACGTAATGCGCCAGAAGCATCTTGCGTTCGACAGGCCATTGGGCGGCAATTCGTCTGTCGATCTCCTGCGCGTCCCAACCGCGGTCGGCCAAACGCCGTCTTTGAGCGGCTTCGGAACAAGCCAGGCAAAGGATCACATCGAAAAGCTTCACAGCATCCGTCTCGAATAAGAGTGGGATCACGACCGCGACGAACGACCGGTTTTCCGCACGGCATTGGTCCACCTGCCGAAGCCATTCCTGCCGAACTCGGGGATGAACAATCTCCTCGAGTTGACGTCTCCTGGCGGCATCTGCAAATACGATTCCGGCCAGAGCGCCACGGCGCAGACGCCCTTCAGCATCCAGAACCTGACTGCCAAAGGTTCGGGCGATCTCGGCCAGGGCGGGCTGACCTGGTTCGACCAGGGCCCGGGCGAGGAGGTCTGTATCGATCACCAGCCAGCCGCGGCTCTTGAGCAACCGGGCGCTGGTGGATTTTCCCATGCCGACCCCGCCGGTGAGCCCGACTACTTTCATGCGGACCAGAGTATTCGCCTCCGGCAGGAATGGAAAGCGCCGGCCCTACGGTTGCCGGCGTGCGCGGTAAAATCGGTGCGTGAAGGCGCTTGCGTTCGAGTCGATGACCGATTGCGAAGAACCGCTTAAGGTCACGGTCGTGAGTTGGATCCAATTCAAAAGATCCTCGGATGCTTCAATCACGTAGGTCAATCCGGCATGGCCCTGAAGGGTCAGTTGGAACGTGCCGTTCGTAAACACCGGCGCGCTTAACATCGGCGGCGTTGACACGTCCACCTGGGTGAATTCCATCACACTGTTGTTGCTTTGATTGGGATCTTGTTCACTCCCGCGCACTGTCGCTGAAAAACTGCGGATTCCGAGCGCACTGCCGCTGGTCACCCGGATGACGACAGTGGCGCCAGCCTCAAAGCCGAGCGAGCCCAGATTGCAGCGCACCACGCCGCCGACATTGGCGCAGGTTCCCTGGCTCGGAGTTGCGTCGATGAAGGTTGTCCCTGCGGGAAGGTTATTAGTTAACATCACACCGGTCGCCGCGGAAGGTCCGTGATTCGTCACCGCCACGGTGTAAGTGAGCGTCGTGTCTGGATCGACCGGGTCTGGCGAATCGGTTACGACCACCGAAA
Organism: uncultured Verrucomicrobiota bacterium; assembly: GCA_964501475.1. Classification (GTDB taxonomy): domain Bacteria; phylum Verrucomicrobiota; class Verrucomicrobiia; order Limisphaerales; family CAZCUL01; genus CAZCUL01. Next base: position 11,140 of record CAZCUL010000658.1, read on the forward strand.
GGTCGGCACTGTCCCCCACAACGCCGAACGTC
>CAZCUL010000659.1:0-4288 GCA_964501475.1 uncultured Verrucomicrobiota bacterium
CGGGAGTGAAGTGGGACGCAGTTCGGTCATCACTCTCAGCGGCACGCAAAGTCGAGCGACCATTTTTCTGCCGCGGCTTCTGGCCAAGCTGGTGATATTGGACCCGGAACTGACGCGCGAATTGCCGCCTCAACTGACCGCCGCGACTGGTCTGGACGCGCTGACCCATTGCGTCGAATCCTTTACCTCGCCCGTATTCCAGCCCTTCTGCGATGGCATTGCGATCGAGGGAATTCATCTCATTGTCCGAAACCTGCCGCGGGCTTACAAGGATGGGCAGGATCTGGACGCGCGCGGAAGAATGCTGGTGGCTGCCGCCATGGGCGGCGTGGCTTTTCAAAAGGACCTCGGCGCGACTCATTCGCTGGCCCATCCGCTCTCCGCCCTTTGCGGCATGCATCACGGCACCGCCAATGCCATTTGCCTGCCGCATGTCATGAAATTCAATGCCGAACAGAAACCGGGCTTGTATCGCCGCGTCGGCCTGGCCTGCGGTCTCAACACTTTTAAGCTCAAAAGCAGGGAAGCGGACCAGATGGCGATCGAGTTCGTTCAACAGTTCATTAGCGGGCTTGGCTTGACTGGCGGTTTGCGAGGCTACGGCGTCAAAGAAAACCACGTGGACGCGCTGGCCACGCAGGCCTACGCCGACTCCTGCCACCTTACCAATCCCGTCCCCGTGACACGCGAAGACCTGAAATCGCTTTATCTGGCTGCGCTATGACGGATTTTCCGACGCAGCTTTTCCTGAACGGCCAGTTCCGTCCCTCTGCTTCCGGCCAAAGGAGCGCGCTCATCAACCCGGCTACGGAAGAAACCTTTGCCGAAGTTTTCGAAGCAACCGCTGCGGACGTGGACGAAGCCGTTGCCGGAGCGCAAAGAACCTTTGAAGAAAGCTGGCGCGATCTGGCGCCCGGGAAGCGGGCCGACCGGCTGTTTGCGGTGGCGGCGCGCATTCGCCAGAACGCCGCGCGACTGGCGCAACTCGAAACCCGCAACATCGGCAAACCGATCAGCGACGCGCGCGACGAGGTCGAACTGGGGGCGCGCGTGTTCGATTATTACGCCGGCGCCATCGGAAAGTTTTTTGGGCACACCATTCCGGTTTCCCGCGGCGGCTTTGATTTTACGTTGCACCAGCCCATGGGCGTGGTCGCGGCCATCGTGCCCTGGAATTTCCCGTTTCCGATTGCCTGCTGGAAAGTCGCGCCCGCGCTCGCCGCCGGCAACACCGTGGTGCTGAAGCCGGCCACGCCATCGCCTTTGACCGCGCTCTTGCTCGGCCTGCTGGCGCACGAGGCTGGATTGCCCGCGGGCGTCCTGCAGGTCCTGCCGGGAACCGGCCGGGAAGCGGGCGAGCGGCTGGTCGGGCATCCGCTGGTGCGCAAGGTCTCTTTCACCGGCTCCACCGAAGTGGGTTCGCGGATCATGGCGTTGGCCGCGGGCGATTTGAAACGCGTCTCGCTCGAACTGGGGGGCAAATCCCCCAATATCGTTTTTGCAGACGCAGACCTGGCCGAGGCGGCCGCTGCCTCGCCCATGAGCGTTTTTGCAAACGCCGGACAGGACTGCTGCGCGCGCAGCCGGGTCTTCGTGGAACGGCCGGTCTTCGACGAGTTTCTGGAACGATTCCTCGATGCCGCTCGGAAACTCCGGGTCGGCGATCCTGCTGAAGAGGCCACGCAAGTGGGTCCGCTGGTGTCAGCGCGCCAGCGTGAAACCGTCGAAGGCTTCATCGAAGAGAGTCGCCAACTCGGACGCCGGATCGCAGCGGGCGGCCGCCGCCCGTTCGAACGAGGCTTCTACGTCGAGCCGACCGTGATTCTGGACGTGGAACCTGGCGACCGCGTCTGGCGCGACGAAGTCTTCGGACCGGTGGCCTGTTTCCGCCCGTTCGAGGGCGAGGAACGGTTGCTGGAGGAGGTCAATGCATCACGCTACGGGTTGAGCGGGTCGATCTGGACGTCGAACTTGCGGCGGGCGCTACGGATTTCGCGCCGTGTCGAAAGCGGCGTTTTGAGCATTAACAGCCACAGCAGCGTGCATGTGGAAGCGCCCTTTGGCGGTTTCAAACAAAGCGGCTTGGGACGCGACCTGGGCATGAACGCTCTGGAAGGCTACACCGAATTGAAGAACATCTACGTGGCGGTCTGAGCATGAACCTGCAAACGCTCAAAACGAAAATCCGCTCCAGGGAGATCGATACCGTCATTGTCGCCTGTCCTGATGTCGTCGGTCGCCTGGTAGGCAAGCGATTTACCGGCGACTTTTTCCTCAAGCAAGTGGCCGCCCATGGCACTCACGGATGCAGTTATTTGCTGACTGTGGACATCGAGATGGAACCGATGACCGGTTTCCAGCTTGCGAACTGGGAGAAGGGCTTCGGCGATTTCGAAATGCGTCCGGATGCCGGCACCTTGCGCGCGATTCCCTGGCAGGCAGGGTCGGCGCTGGTGATTTGTGATTTTCATCACCACGACGGCTCCCTGGTGGAAGAGGCGCCCCGCACGGTTTTGCGCCGGCAGGTGGAGCGATTGGCCCGCAAGAACCTGCGCTGTTACATCGCCAGCGAACTCGAATTCTTCCTGTTCAACACATCGTATCACCAGGCGTTTGCCGACGATTACCGGCGGCTGCAGCCTTCGAGCGATTACCGGATCGATTACCACACATCGCAAACGGCGCGGGACGAAATCCTCTTTCGTTCGATGCGGAACATGATGCGCGCCGCCGGCGTGAATGTGGAATCGAGCAAGGGCGAGTGGGGCCGCGGCCAGCACGAGGTGAACCTGGCCTACGACGAGCCGGTGCCCATGGCCGATGCCCACTCGGTTTTCAAGCAGGGCGCGAAGGAATTGGCCGGGCAGCAGGGCAAAAGCGCTTCGTTCATGGCCAAGCTTTCCATGACCGAGCCCGGCAATAGCTGTCATATCCACACCAGTATCTGGCGCGGACCGAGCAACCTCTTCTGGGAAGCCCGGCGAAAGGCCGGCTCGAAGTTCTTTCGCCAATTCCTCGGCGGCTTGATGAAATATTCGCGGGAACTCTGTTATTTCTTCGCGCCCACTATCAATGCCTACAAACGTTATCAGGCGGCAAGCTGGGCGCCCACGAAGCTGGCATGGTCATTTGATAATCGCACGGTCGGCTTCCGCGTCGTCGGCCAGAGCGGCTCCTTCCGGGTCGAAAACCGGATGCCCGGCGCGGATGCAAATCCATACCTGGCTTTCGCGGCCACTCTCGTCGCCGGAATGGCCGGCGTGGAAGAGAATCTGGATTGCGGCGAGAGTTATGGCGGGAACGCTTACACCGATGTTTCCCTCCCCAGTCTGCCGCGAACGCTTCGCGAGGCTGCCGACCTCCTCGATCGAAGCAAACTGGCCCGCCGCACGATGGGCGATGGAGTGATCGATTTCTACCTGCACACCGCGCGGCTCGAGGCGGCTGCTTACGATAATGCCGTCACGGACTGGGAACTCCGGCGTTATTTCGAGCAGATTTAATCGAAGCGCCCGTCAAAGCGTGGGAGCCGGCGTCAGGAAACTTTGACTCAATTCCGTATTCCTCCTGCCAGATTCATTCGCCTGGGCATCCGCACGGAGACACTTCCTCTCCTCCTTGCGGAAGAGCGAGAGAAGCTACGGGTGGGAAGTGCGTTCCCTTTTGAGTCCCTTTGACCCGGGCGTTCCAGGGAGCTTGACACTCCAATCCGCTCGGCAATGCTTGGCCGGAGAAATGAAGTTTCGCATCACCCCGGCGTCCATCGCCATTTGGTTTTTCGTGGTCCTGGCGCTTTATCTGGCCACCTTTCACGGGATCGAGCACTTCCGCCACAGAAAAGGACCCTGGGAAGTGAGATTCCAAACCGATGCCCGGGGAATCCCTTCCATCCAAATCGCGCAACGCAATGTGGGCCTTTCCAATCTGACGTTGGTTTTTCCGCGCGCGCAGTTCGGGACGACGGGCCTCAATCAGCTCGTGCGTTTTCAGCGGCCGGACCAACAGATTCCTTTCGGCAAGGTCAGGCACCAGGATTTGACTTACTTGCCCGGCGTGGTTGGTTTGGATCTTTTTGGCCATGAAATCGAACTGGTGCCGCGGACACTGATCATCGATCGGCGGGAAGTTCCCTGGCGATCGAACACGACCATCGATCTCAATCAACATTCCACCAAGGGATGATTATCTGTTCATGGCCTTGAGCCGCTGCCATCAACCTGCTTCACTGAGAGCGATGGTGTTGCCCCACAGAATTGCCACGTTGCTTTATTGTTTCAACGATCAGGAT
>CAZCUL010000660.1:0-5272 GCA_964501475.1 uncultured Verrucomicrobiota bacterium
AGCGGCACTCCGATCATGAGGCCGAGAGCGAGTCCCCGAAAATTCAATTTGCCGCTGACCAGCATGATCCCCGCGAGCACAGCGAACAGGTATCGCCCGTATAACCCGCCGACCTCCTGCACTTTGGTGACCTGCGCCGCCACTTCCTGTTCCTTCAGTCGTTCGGCCTTGCCAGCCGCGGCCCTGGCTTCGCCTCCGGTCTTCCCGGCGGCCGCGGCTTCCCCCGCGGCTTTGGCTTCGGCTCGCACCTCTGGCAGCCCGGGAACGATGCGTTGGATGTGTTGGATGGCGCCGAAGGCCGCCCCATACGCCAGGGCAAACATGATCGTCGCCACCACGGTCACCCGGCGCAATTCGGGCGTGAACAACTGTCCGAGACTCGGCCGCCTGAGCGTGCCCGCGGCCTTCTTGGCCTGCCACGCCGGCGACTCCGGCAAGAACGGCCGAATGAGGATTAACGGGATGGCGGGAATCAGTCCCGAAATGAGCGTGTAACGCCACGCGGCATGTCCATCCTTGATTTCGCCACCGAAGAAGTTCAGCCAGTCCGGCAGTGCCAGCGCAGGAAAAGTCAGCGAATATTGCACCGCCAGGCCGTTGGCCACGGCTACCAGCAAACCGCCCACCGAGGAAAATGCCTGTGTGTAACCGAGCACATGTTCGCGCTGCATTGGGTCCGGAAACAATTCTGCCAGCCAGGCCACCGCCGCCACGAACTCGACACAAACGCCGACAAAGACTAGACAGCGGAAGAAGAGCAGCATCCAGGGAGTGGTGGAAAAACCCGCCGCAAAGGCGCCGAACGCATAAAGCAGAATGCTGAAGGTCAGCACTCGCCGGCGGCCAAACCGGTCCGTCAACCATCCGCCCAGGAGGCCGAAGATTCCGCCGAAGATGGCCGGAATATAAAAAAGGCGGCCCACCCACATGGCGAACTCGGGCGACCCCGGCGCCGCTCCGATCAACTCGAGCAACGCCGGCCGCACAATCAATGGCAGCATCAGGAGCTCGTAAATGTCGAACGCGAAACCGATCACGGCAATGGTGCAAATGAGCCATTGAGTGGTGGTCAAACGTGGTTTGGGAGCGCCGTTCATGGCCGGGGACTGTATCGAGGCGTCAGCAGCGAGACAACCTTCAACTTAACGCGGACGTTTAACTCGGACGGAACGCCGGCAGCGGCGCCACCTGAGGTCCCGCCGAATCGCACCTGCCGCACACGGCGGCGCCAAGACCGCGGCAGGGCGACTCCGTCCCGGCGCGCCGCAGCCTAACTCGAGGAATTCCTCCGCGTCTTGAGAAAGCGCTGAAGAACCGAAGGGTTGCGCTCGAAAAACAGCGCCAAATCCGCCAGCACTTCCACGGTCGCAGGGCTGAGATGATGTTCGATGCCCTCGATGTCCTTCCGCTGCGTCTCCTCATCGAGCCCGAGCAGCGAAAAGAAGCGGGACAACGTTTCGTGCCGTTTCTGAATGATGCAGGCCACGGCCAGCCCTTTCTCGGTCAACACCAGGCCGCGGTATTTTTCGTAATTCAAATAGCCCAACTCGCCCAGCTTTTGCACCATGCTGGTAACCGACGCCTGTTTGACCTTGAGAGAGGAGGCAATATCGACCACCCGGGCATAACCTTTCTCCTCGATCAGCTCGTGAATCCGTTCGAGATAGTCTTCAGCACTCTGGCTCGGGGTCGGCATGCCGCCCTCAATAAACCATAGGACCGCCCTGTCTGACAAGGGTCGCCAGCCCCGCAGACGCTATCTCCTTGCCTTCGCAGTTCGCTTTTGAAAGCTTGTCAGCCTCGGTTATGGGAAATATCAAACTGCACATTCCCGGTCCCGTCCAGGTAAGCGAGAAAACGTATCGCGCCTTTTCCTCGCCCATGATCGGCCATCGCAGCCAGGATTTCAAAGACCTCTACGCGAAGGTCCAGCCGCAACTGCAATCGCTCCTGTTCACCAAACAACTGGTCTATCTGAGCACGTCGTCCGCCTGGGGCGTGATGGAGGGCGCCATCCGAAATCTCGTCGAGAAGAAGGTCCTTTGCTGCATGTGCGGCGCCTTTTCCGACAAATGGCTCGATGTCGCCCGCCGCTGCGGCAGGGAAGCCGAGGGATTGAAGGTCGATTGGGGTTCGCCCATTTTGGGAGAAGCAGTCGATGCCAAACTGGCCAGCGGCGATTTCGACGCCTTGACCATCATTCACAACGAAACCTCCACGGGCGTCATGAGCCCGCTTTCGCAAATCGCCGCTCTCAAGGAAAAATATCCGGACGTGATGTTTATCGTGGACGCGGTCAGTTCGATGTCGGCGGTGAAGCTCGAATTTGACGCGTTGCGCATCGACGTATTGCTGGCAGGGAGCCAGAAGGCTTTTGCCCTGCCGCCGGGATTGACGGTCTTCTGCTGTTCGCCCGCCGCGTTGACGAAGGCGGCGAAGAGTAAGGATCGCGGTTACTATTTTGACTTCGTGGAATTTCAAAACAATGCCGAGCAAAGCATGACACCCAGCACACCGAGCATCGGGCACGTTTACGCTTTGGCCTCGAAGCTGGAAGACATGTTCAACGAAGGGTTGGAAGCGCGTTTTGCCCGGCACCGGAAGCTGGCTGAAATGACGCGCGCCTGGGCGGCAAAGCATGGCTTTTCGCTGTTTCCGGGAGAGGGCTACGAATCGGTCACCCTTACCTGCATCAACAACGGCGCCAAACCGGGCGGCCGGGTCGTGGATGTGCCGATGCTGCAAAAGCTGGTGAAGGGCCAGGGCTTCCTGATCGATGGCGGCTACGGAAAAATCAAAGGAACGACCTTCCGCATCTCGAACATGGGAGATGAAACCGAGGAGAGCATGAACCGGCTCTACGCCGCCCTCGACATCGCCATGACAAAGCTGGGTTGATCAGGCCATGGCGCAAGCCTCGCCTGCCATGAATCTTTGTAGGAGCCGGACCTGAGGAGGCTCACTTTAACCGCAGAGAAAAGTCAGAGCCTCCTCCACGTCGGGCTCCTCCGTTCGTGTCCAATCAGTTGGTGGTTCCTCACTTTCGTTCACGGCGTCACCGCCAGGCGTTCCTCATTCCGTTCATGCTTCATCAGGACGCCCTGAACTTTGTAAGGCTTGAGCATGAAATGCGTGGACGTGGAAACGACTCCCTGGACCGTGGCCAGCTTTTCCGAAACGAACGTGGCCACTTCCCGAAGATTGCTCCCTTCCACCACCACCAGCAAATCGTAGCCGCCGGACATCAGATAACAGGAATTGACCTCCGCATACTTGGAAATGCGTTCGGCCAGGCGATCGAAGCCGCCTCCGCGCTCGGGCGTGATTTTTACTTCGATGACCGCCCGCACCAGGTCCACACCGATCTTTTCCTCGTTCAGGATCGTCCGGTAACCGAGAATGATCTGTTCTGCTTCGTAATTCTTGATTTGGGATGCGACCTCCTCCTCGGAACGGTTCAGCATGGCGGCAAGCTGGGCCGGTTTGAAAGCGGCGTTCTCGTGCAAAAGCTTCAAAAGCGCATCCATGGCCGCGGACCATATCAGAACGATGCCCTCGCTGTCCAATTGGGAAGGCTGCTGCGGCTGCTGCGTAACGCAGCCTGTTTGAAAGGGCAATGCTGCCCGTGAACTCGAACGCGCTGGTTGCAATCGGGTTGCAATCGGGCGTCGCGGCCTTTGGTTCGTAGGCGCTCAGGCTGCCGCGCCGGGCCGGTGACTCGAAGGTCCGCTCCTTTGCCCTTGTAAATCTCTTATCAATCTTCACTTTGAAGAATAATGATCGTCCCGCGGAACCGGCTGCTGTTTTGGACGGCGCTCATCGCGTTGCCCTTTTCGGTCCTGGCAGCGGTCGAGCCTGCCGCGTTCCCGATTTCGATCGGCGTCATCGCCCTCTTGCTCTCGCTGGCCGCGGTGGATGGCATCATCGGATTTGGGCGCCGGGGCGGCATCAGTGTGAACGCGCCGGAGGTGACCCGGTTGTCCAAAGACCGCGAAGGCATGCTGGAATTGCGGATCAGGAACGAGCAATCCAGGGAGGAACGCCTCCGCATTGGACTGGCATTGCCGCGGGAATTGGGACCCCGACGCGACGAAATGCCTGTGGCGCTTCCAGCCGAAAGCGAATGGTCCCGCATTCAATGGGCGTGCCTGCCTGCGCGGCGCGGGAACTATCCCCTTTCGCAGGTCTATCTCGAACGCCGTTCCCCGCTCGGTTTCTGGGCCGTGCGGACGTCGGCGCCGTTGTCCGGCGAAGTGCGCGTTTATCCGAATCTGCATTCCGAGCGCAAAAGTCTGGCGGCGCTCTTCCTGCACCGCGGCCGGTTTGGCGTTCACACCCAGCGCCAGGTGGGCAAAGGGCGCGAGTTTGAAAAGCTGCGCGAATACATCCCCGGTGACAGCTTCGAGGACATCCATTGGAAAGCCACGGCCAAACGCGGTCATCCCGTAACCAAAATCTTCCAGATCGAACGGACGCAGGAAGTTTATGTAGTGATCGATTTTTCGCGTTTGACCGGCCGCACCGCGGCTTCGCCCCCGGACTCCGCCGTTGACGGTTCGGCCCGGAAAGAGGGCGGACCCGGAGAGAGCGAAGGCCGGGAAGAGACGGTGCTTGAGCGCTTCGTGACCGCGGCGCTGGTCCTGGCTCTGGCCGCCGAGCAACAAGGGGACCTCTTCGGTTTGATGACTTTTGCCGACCGGGTCGAGACCTTCATCCGGGCTCGGACCGGGAAGAATCATTACAGCGCCTGCCGGGATGCCCTTTATGCTTTGCAGCCGCGCGTGGTCACGCCGGATTTCGATGAAATGGCCACCTTCGTTCGACTGCGGTTGCGCCGCCGGGCGCTGATCGTTTTTCTGACGGCGCTGGACGATCCGGTGCTGGCGGAGAGCTTCGTGCGCCAGATCGATTTGGTTCGCCGCCAGCATCTGGTGTTGGTGAACATGCTTCGGCCGGCCGGGGCGGAGGCTCTTTTCAGTCATCCCAACGTCGCATCCATCGACGACCTCTTTCAGCGCCTGGGGGGTCATTTGCGCTGGCACGGCTTGCGCGAACTGGAGAAGGTCTTGCAGCGGCGCGGCGTTCGCTTTTCTCTTTTGGAGAATGAACGGCTCAGCGCCCAGCTCGTCTCGCAATATCTCGAAGTGAAACAGCGGCAGTTGATATGATATGATCATCGATCTTCCGCGATTCGTGCAGGGCGAACGGCCTTTCTGGCTGGAGCTGGAAGGCACCCTCAACAGAATCGAAGCCGACCCGCAAAGGCAAATGG
>CAZCUL010000661.1:0-7227 GCA_964501475.1 uncultured Verrucomicrobiota bacterium
TCGTGACCGACGACGGCCCGCCGCCCGATCCGGCGTCGATGCAATCGTCTTTCACCCACCCCAGCAAACTGTCGCGCAACACGTGCACGCCGGCATTCAGATAAAAGCCGTCATGGTCGCAGTCCGGATCAGCGCAGAAATATTGGTCTTCCTGCGGGACTTCGATGAGAGCGGACCCGAGAAACGTCAGCGAACAGCCGTTAAATTCGCCCGCAGTGGTGCACCGTTGAATCAGTGAATCGACCATGGTCACGGTGCAGAAAGGCTGGCCGCGATCGCGCGAATGATGGAACTGCCCGGCCAGATAGATGGCCGCGCAATTGGTCAGCGCCACCTGCGCGGCATTGTCCAGGAAGAAGAGCGGTTGCTCGTCCCGGTGGCCCGGAAAACCGCTTTGCACCGCAGCGGCCGCGGCGAAGATCGCCGCGCGTGCATTGAGCCGGGAAGTGTTCGCCGTCAGAAAAAACCCGCCCCAGGGCTGCGCGCGAGTCTGCGGCGTGAACACGACCGGTCTCTCCAGAGTGCCTTCAATGGTGATCTGGCCAAAATTCGTGATGTTCACTCCCGGTCCAAGCCGGACAATGGTCCCGTCCTGAATTGTCAAACTCGAACCGGCCGGGACCGTAACGTTGGCCGCGAGCGCAATTCTGGAATCCGCCGGCCAAACAGTATTGCCGCTCAATGTTCCGGAAATTGGCGTCCAAACTGTATCGCCCTCGATGTTAATGGTTTTGTCCGTTTGAACGCCTGCAATCTGCGGTGTGTAATTCAGCGCCCCAGCCTCGCTCGCCGCCGAAAGAAAGCCGGAGCCCACGCCGCGCCGCAGTGCAATGGAAGGATGACCTTCGGCAGTCAGATGCCCGTTCGCGCGGACAACATCCCCGTCGCCCTTCCAGATCCACGCCACGATTGGACTCTCGATGCCGGTGGGAAAAGATTCCGGCGCTATGATTTGCACGAGCGCGCCAGCCAATTCCTCGCTGGCAGAAGCAATTACCGGATACGGCGTCCAGGGCGGCAGACCGTCCTCGGTGCTGGCGCGGCCCGGTGCCCGCACAATGAATTGAATCACGCGATTTGTGACCTCCATCGTCACAGTGTTTGTTCGGGCCACAAAAAGCTCGTGGAAATTGGGTTCGCTGACCTGATGAACCACTCCGGCCGGCAGTTTCCTCCCGTCGAGCAACACCAGGTAACTAAACCCCGGTTCAATCGGCACAGTGAACGAGATGGCGCTGGACGACACCTGCTCGTCGGTAACACCTGTAATCGGGATTTGCCCCGCCGCGCCCGGTCCCAACGCCCAAATAAGCGTTGCCGCCAACAAAGATCGTAGATTTGATAAATGCATTGTAAATTAGGATTCCGTCATAGCAGATACCTCAAATTCGGCGCGGCTTCAAATTCTTAATCTCGAGACCCCCCGCGCCATGGCGGCAAGAGAATTACGCGCAAGAAAATGGGAGCTCAATTTCTTGCCCACCAATGTTCTTGCATTCACCCGTGGCTCTTCCGAGTCCTCTCTCATTAGCAGAGATTTCGCTGCTGGCGTGATCAAGCAGGTCGCACGAGCCTTTCCCTTTTGTAGGAGGCGAGGTCACGAGACTCATTCTTTGTCCCTGTTCGCCTGCTGTGATTTGCATAAGCAATATCAGAGTCTCCTGCGTCGTCTCCTACGCCGTTGCGAACCGCTTCGTTTCTCCGGGATGCAAAGAATGCTCTGAGCATTTCAACAGGATAGACAATCGTGGGCAGGCTCAAACCGAAAGGGCTGAAATGCCCGACAGAAAATAGCCCAGGGCAAGCGAAGTGAAACAAGCCCTGGGTCAACGAACCAAATGAAGCCAAGCCCTGAAAGGGCGAAAGACCGGCAGGCTTTCCATTGAAGGTTGAACCTCGCCAGCGCACCGCAAAGAGCAATCGGCTTTCTCGGCTACGCGAATTCGACGATGGCGAAGTGTATCGCGGCCATGTGTCAACTATTTAGATGCGATCCCATTGCTCCAGTCCCCTGTCGCGCCAGGCCTCGCACGATCTCCTGCACAATCCCAGGCCCTTCGTAAACCAATCCGGTGTAGAGCTGAACGAGGGACGCTCCCGCGCAAATCTTTTCCCAGGCATCCTGCGCGTTGAAGATGCCGCCCAGACCGATGATGGGCAGGCTTCCGCTGGTTTGCCGGTGGATGTGCCGAATCACTTCCGTGGAGCGCTGGCGCAACGGCGCGCCGCTCAACCCGCCCGCTTCTTCCATGACGCCGCGCGAGCTCTCGTGAATGGCCGCGGGACGGCTGGTCGTGGTGTTGGTCGCCACAATGCCTGCGATTTGGCGCGGACCGGCCAATTCGAGAATTTCGTCCAGGGCCTCTAACGACAGGTCGGGCGCCACTTTCACCAGGATGGGACGGCGCGAGTTGCCGGAGGAGGCGGATACATTGATTTCCTGGAGCGACGCCAGGATCTCACTCAGAGCCGCCTTGTCCTGGAGCTGGCGCAGGTTGGGTGTGTTGGGGGAACTGACGTTGACGACAAAGAAGTCCACGAAGGGCTGCAGAACGCGAAAGGAGTTCGAGTAATCTTCCGCCGCCTGCTCCAGCGGCGTGACTTTTGATTTGCCAAGGTTGATGCCGACCGGATGTTTCGGCCACCGGCCCGATTCGCGCCAGCGCGCCAGCCGTTGCGCCACGGCCTCGGCGCCGGGATTGTTGAATCCCATTCGATTCACCAAGGCGCGGTCCGCAACCGCCCGGAACATGCGCGGCTTTGGATTGCCCGCCTGCGGATGCCACGTCACGCCGCCCAACTCACAAAAGCCAAACCCCAGAGCCTCCCAGGCCGGAACAGCCTCCGCTGCCTTGTCCATCCCGGCGGCCAGTCCGACCGGATTTGGAAAACGCAGTCCAAAGACCTCGACGGGAACAGCAGGGGAGGCGCACATCCAGGCCAGGAGGTCGCAGAGGGCCTCATGCCGGCTGACGCGGCCAAGAATTCGCAACGCCATTTCGTGCGCCGCCTCCGAGTCGCGCGCGAAGAGCGGCGGCCGCACCAGATGTCGATAAATCCACTTCACGGCTGGGCGTGTATCCGAGCCAGGCTGTTCGGGCGGCGGCCTCATCCATCAGTGGCCGGCCTTTTGAAGAAACGTCTCCACTTCCTGACGGCTCGGGATGCTGGCCTGCGCGCCACGCCGCGTCACGGAGATTCCAGCGGCCACACAACCAAAGCGGGCCGCTTCCGCGGGCAAGGTTCCCTCCACCAAACGCGTCACGAATGCGCCGATGAATGTGTCTCCCGCGCCGACCGTATCGACTGCCTGCAGAGCCAAAGCGGGGATGTGCCCTCGAAAACATTCTGTATCCATCCAGACCCCCGCCGGCCCAAGCGTAATGAGCACATTCCTGCATTGGGCCATTTCTTTGATCTTTCCGGCAGCGAGAGCGGCGCTCTGAACGTTGCAAACTTTAACACCGCTCAGGCAGCCGGCTTCGCCTTCATTCGGAATGATCCAGTCGGTCAGGGAAAGCAGTGGCTCGGGGACGGGCCGATAGGGAGCCGGATTCAGGACGGCCAAAGCGCCGGATTCCCTTGCCAGCCGCAAGGCGGCTTCGACTGCATCCAACGGCGTCTCGAGCTGGACGATCACGGCCTGGCTGCGCCGAAAGAGCCCGGCCTGGTTTTGCACATCCGCTGCGCTGAGTGTGTCGTTGGCGCCGTTGGCCACCACGATCTGGTTCTGTCCGGATGCGTCCAACACAATCATGGCCGTGCCGCTGGCAACATCGCCGCGCCGGACCACACCGCGGGTATCGACCCCCGCCGCATTCAGGTTGGAAACCATTTCGTTTCCAAACGCGTCCTGGCCGAGCGCGCCGATCATGGCCGCGGATTGGCCCATGCGCGCGACCGCATAAGCCTGGTTGGCGCCTTTGCCGCCTGGCGCGCGCCGGAAGTTTCTGCCCAGAATGGCTTCGCCCGGCGCCGGGAAACGCGGCGCCTCGATAAACAAGTCCATGTTGAAACTGCCGACGACGGTGATCATTTGGCTATGTCGAACGATGGAGAGGAAGGATGCCGCAAAGAGCTGGAGAACGGTGGCAAAGCGCAGCGGCGACACCGCTTTTGCGCGGCGGTGAGCAGTCGATAGCGGCGCGGCCCTTCGCTTTCGGACGATACTCCGAAACCTGCGGTGTCAGCCGCGTCGATCCGGGGTTCCCAAGTCACAACTTCTTTCGGACTTTGTGAACTCCTTCGACCATGTTCCTTAGTTTTTGGCGAGCGGCCCACCGCGCCGTCTGGCTCAAACCGCAATCCGGCGCCAGGGACAACCGGTCTGCCGGCGCAAGCTGTAAACAATTGCGAACCCGCGCCGCCACTTCCTCGACCGGCTCGATGTAATAACTCTTCACGTCGATGATGCCTACGGCCACGTCGCGTTTTGCAGCCACGGTTTGGATGAGTTCCAGTTCGGCAAATTCGCGGCTGGCCATTTCGAGGTGCATCTCATCGACGTCCATTTCGAGGAAGGCCGGAAACATCGGCGCGTAGCGGCGCAATCCCACGGCCCGGCCTTTGTAATTGCCAAAGCAAAGATGCGTGGACAACCGGCATTTGCCGCGCACCGATTCGACGGTGCGGTTGAAGATATCCACAAAGCGTTTCGGGTCTTCGCGATGCGCGTAACAGCTCATGGACGGCTCGTCCACCGTGATTTCCCGGCAGCCGGCCTGAACGAGACGCTGGAGTTCATTCCGCACGATGGGCAGAAGCGCTTCCGTCAAAGCATAGCGGTCTGGATATTGCGGGTTCGGGCTCAGCCGCCCGCTGAGCGTATAGGGACCGGGCACGCTCGCTTTGAGCGCGGGACCGGATGGCGCCAGCCGTTTCAGGCGTTCGAAATCCCCGACCGTTCCCAACCCTCGCGGCGCCCGCAATTCGCCGGTCACCTTGTGCCGGCCGCGTTGATCGTGCGCGGGCGGGCCGAACCGGCGCGGCGGAGCGGGCTCGATATCAATTCCTTCCAGGAATCCGTAGAACGACAGATTGAAGTCAAGCCGGGTCTGCTCGCCGTCCGTAATCACGTCCAAACCTGCGGCGACCTGATCGTGAACAGCAGCGATCACCGCGTCTTCCATGAGTTCGGCGCGATCCTCTTTGCCAAACTGTTCGAGGTGCTGGCAGGCGAACTCGAGCCAGCCCGGAAACGGGTAGCTGCCAATGACGGCGGTGCGGAGCGGTTGATCTTTCATGATGTCGTATGGAGTGGGCCGGCAGAGCGCAGCGGCGACGGCGCCTTTCCTTGCTTCTGAGCATGACGATGCGCACGCACGATCTTGAGTCTAGCAAAAAGCAAAAGCGGCGTCGCGCTTCGCTTGCCGCCGCAGTCCATAAGTTAAAGCCCTATTGCCTGATAAAGCCTGGCCAGCCGGCGGGCATGCTCGTCGTAGGCCGACTCGAACAGCAGGCTCGCTTTCTCGGGACCGACCAGCGCCGGAGCGGTCAGAACCGTGGGAGGTTTGCCGGCGCGCGTTAACCGCAAAGCCACTTCGGCCTTGAGCGCGTTCACCAGCAAGCAGCCGCCGACTGTCGATCCCGGCGCGACCGGGCTATCCAAACCGGGAACCTGCACCATGGCGTCGCCGGCAGGAGCGCCTGTGTCCAAAACCAGGTCCGCGAAGTCCTGCAGCTTTCTCCCGCCCGCGTGCCGGCTCCGGCTGGCTTCCGAATGATGCTTGCTGATGATGACCACCACCCTGAGGCCGCGCTGCCGAAAACCTTCCGCCATCTCGATTGGAACGACGTTGCAGCCGCTCGAGGAGGCGATCAGGGCGCAGTCTTGCGGTTTCAGGTCGAAGTTGCGCAGGATGCGTTCGGCCAGGCCGGAAACATTTTCCAGAAACATCGCCTGCCGCTGGCCGTTTGGACCCACCACCAGGTTATGAAAGCTGAGCGAGAGTTCGACCATCGGATTAAACCCGGGAAAGGACCCGTAGCGCGGCCACATTTCCTCGACCAGTATCCGACTATGGCCCGAACCGAACAAATGGACCATCCGCCCGGCGGCAATGGTTTCAGCAAACCAATCCGCGGCCTGAGCAATAGCCGCTTCCTGCTTCTCGACAGCAGCCAGCAATCCGCGGCATTGACGCAAATACTCGGCGCCTGGACTCATCGACCGCCCATATAGCCCCTGCGCGCGTTCGAGAGAAGCTTTAAGAAATCGGCGCTAAGCCGAGAGCAAGCGACGCTGCGCCGTAAGCCCCGGCAAATTCACCCAGGGCGGCGGGGAGCACCGCGGCCCTGTGCCCATTGGGACGCCATTCCATTCCGTCGAGGAACACCTTTAACGGCTCGAACAAGACCTCTCCGGCGCGGGCAATTCCGCCGCCGACAATCACCGCCTCGGGATCGAGAATGTTGATGAATGAACAGATCGCCGCCGCAAGCGCTTTCACGGATTTCAGCCATACTTCGGAAGCCTGAGCATCGCCGGCGCGATACGCTGCAATCAGATCATGCGTGGTCTCAAAACGGTTTCCGCTTCGCTCCCGGATGGTGCAGTTCCCGATCGCCACCTCGATGCTGCCCGGTGTCCCGGCGCAATCGGGTTGCCCTTCCGGATCGAGCGAGGCATGGCCGAGATGGCCGGCGCGCCCGAGCTTGCCGCGCAATAAACGACCGTCAACGATGGCCGCGCCGCCCACCCCTGTGCCGAGGGTCAGCATGATGACATTGCGGTAACCGCGCGCTGCGCCGAGCCATGCTTCGCCCAGCAACGCTGCGTGGGCATCGTTTGAAACCGGCACGGGTTGCGAAGCGCCGAGGTATTCCGACCAAACCAGTCCTTCCAGTCCTTGCAACCGTTCCGGCATGCAGGCAATCGACCGGGCATCCGAGGCAGCCAGGCCCGGCGCGGACAAGCCGATCACGCCGTCAACGCCGCCTCGCTCCTCTTGCAGTTGGCGAACAAGGGCGCGAATCTGCTCAGCCCAATCCATGTCGGCGGCGGGATCAAAACTTTGGGTGGTCCTGCCCAAAGTCTCGCCATTGGGAGAGACACTCACCGCTTTGATGTTTGTCCCGCCCAAATCGATCCCGAGGGCATAAGTCTGTGCGCTCATGCCGGAAAGTTAATCCCAGACTGTATCATGGCGCTACTGTTTGGATACGTCCCGGAGAAATCCAAGGGATGAAATTCTGGCCCCCTCTCTCCCTGAAACTGGTAGGGACATC
>CAZCUL010000662.1:0-4475 GCA_964501475.1 uncultured Verrucomicrobiota bacterium
AAGGGACGGGCGGTCTCCAATATCGGAGGCGACCGCGGCAGGCGCGCGCCAATCCTCCGGCAAGTCAAGACTGCCGGCGATGGGAGCCATTCGCTGAAGGAGAGGAATGCCGAGATCGAGCTGCGCGGAAAGCGTGCGCAACTCTTTAAAGACTTCTTTGGCCTCTTCTTCTTTGCCGGTGCGCCAGAGGATGTCCGCATAGTTGGCGAGCAGTTGGACCTGATTGGTGCCGCTGGCGACGGCTTCCTTTGCCAGCGACCGGGCCTTTTCCTCATCGCGCAGGCGAAGATGGATTTGAGCCAGGCGTTCCTTCGATAACTTTGCCTTTTGGAAATGAGCGAGCGCGTCAGCGCGTTTGCGGCGGGCCAGGGCCTGGAACCCCCGCAGCTCTGCCAGCGCCTCCCGAATGGATTTGAGACGCTGCTCATGCGCGCGCATCGCTTCCACCATCGCTTTGGCCGTCTTTTCTGAATCATCCTTGGCCTCTTCCGCGGCAGCCTCGGCCTTCTCGGCGTCGGCAAACCGGGCTGCTTTCTGTTTCTTCAACATGCGTTCGAGCGCGGCGATTTGTTTGCCTCCGGATTTGTTATCGCCCTTGTTGAAATGGGCCACGCCCAGCGCCCGCAGATGCTTGATCTGTTCCTCCGGAATGTCCGTTGGTTCCAGATAGACCGTGTCGCTCAAGGCGATCAGTTCGTCCCAAAGCTGGTAACGGACGAGCAATTCAAACAAACGGGACCGGCCATAAGTCGCGCTGCTGCTGCGCCGGTCATAACGCAAGCTTTCCGGCTCGCTCCGGGCGCGAATGAGCGTGTTGTAACGCGGATGGCGTGGAAGCTCGATCATGTTCTTGGCCAGATCGATGGCGGCCTGCACCCGGCCAACATGGGAAAGGCTCCGGACGAGCCATTCATTGTTGTGCGCGTAATTGTGAATCTGATCGGGCAAGAGCCGGTCGCGGACCATTTGGGCGTGATCGACCCGGGCGGAGGCTTCCTGCTGCCAGGCCGAGTCGCCATAGCGATGGAGCTTCCAGTAAATGTGGCCCGGCATGTGCCACATATGGGCGATGCCGGGAGCGGATGGCCCGCAGCGCGCGGCGGAATCCAAAGCTCGAGCCGGCTTCTCGTTGTCCCATAGGTGGATTCGGTAATGGTGGATCGGGTGCAACGGATTCTTCTCCAAAACCTGCGCGGCCAGGGCATCGACAGCCTGATGGCTGCTGATAGAAACACCCCGCGAGCCGTTATCCCAAATCTGAAAAACCAGGAAGGCCTTCGCTTCGATGTCGTCCGGGTATTCCTGAACGATCTTTTCCAGGGCGCGCACGTAATCGCGGCGCTTGTTGTCCTTCTTGTCCGTGTAATACGCGTGCAGCGCATCGATCCAGAGGAGTTCGCGGGGGCTGGCATTTGTTTTGAGGAGAGCGGCCTTTTTAATGAAATCCTCGGCGCGCTTCGAGTTGTTGATGTTGGCCATGGCCATGCCCCAGCAGGCCATCGCGCAATTGGTATCGAGCGCCGCCACCTGCCGAAACGAGCGTTCCGCCTCGAAATAATAAAAGCCGTGGAGTTGCCCAATTCCCTGGTCGAAAAATTCCTGCGCCTCCGGAACGGTGGTCGTTATCGGGAAATGCACATTGCCCATCCCTTCGATCAGATACGCTTGCTGGCGCGGGCCTTCATTGAACGCCTCGCCATGGGCGGAGTGGCCTGCCGGAATCGAGTTGGTGGAGCTTTCGCCTCTTTCCTCCGCGGCAGCCATTGCGAAGCACCCGCCAACAAACAGGACGGCCAGTAAAGATTTTGCCCACGCCACCTTTCCCGCTCCATTCCCCCGAATCCTCGGACCCGATGCAAGGAAACCGACTTCAACGCGGGCGGGAGAGTGCGCGGTGCAGAATCCAGCCAGAGCCTCACTCCGGCGGTTGCGAGGTTCATGGACCGCAGTGGTTCGATGAGGAAAAAGCATGCTCTCTTTCTCGCCGCCAAGGGCGCCACTGTCAAAGCAGATTCTGATAAGCGAGCCAAAGGGCGCGGTAATACTTCATAACCCGAACCGGGTCTTGACTGGGCGAAATCTCCGCCAGGCAATAGCCCGTGTAACCAATCTCATTCAGTCGCTGCAGGAGACGGCGAAACGGATAATCCTCAAGATAAAGATCGCGCATGTGCACGGTGAAAATCTTGTCCTTCACCAGATTGAAGTTGTGATCGAACCCATCGCCGGCCAGATCAGTCTGATTTGAGTTCCAGCAAACGCCCGCCCACTTGTGGTCCGCGACGTCGATGATCCTCTTGATGTTTGGCAGCAGGGAGGTGCCACCGCCATGAACCTCAAGCCGGATCTGCACCCCATAGCCCTCAGCAAACAGGCCCAACTCCCGGAGTGACCTGCCGATTTGTTCGAGTGTTTTCTCCGGCGAAACTTCTTTGGGAAGCCCGTTGGGCCGGACCTTCACCCCGCCCGCGCCGACGTCGTGAGCCAGAATGATGTATTCCTTGGTGGCTTCGATGTCCCGGCGCAGCCTGGCCTGATCGGGCGTGTGATAATCGAAGGCGCTGCCAAGCCCCATCAGCTCCACGGCCGAATCCTGAAACCGTTTCCTGACCTCGTCCCGTTCAGCTTTGCTCAACGCAACCTCGACGCCATGCGCGTGAGTGGTGCGGAGCTCGACTCCCTGAAACTTCGCTTCCGTGCAATTCCTGATAATCGCGGGCACGTCCCAATCCCTGGCCAGGTTGTAGGTAACGGTGCCAATCTTCATGCGCGGCGATGGTGGCAAGGCGCCTCCCGGCTTCGCCGCGGCCTCCGCGGCCCCGACAAAGGGGCTCGCGGCCGCAATGGCGGTGCCGGCAGTCACCGTTTGAATGAAGTCGCGCCGTGAAACGCTCTGGTTCCGGAATGCCGGGCCGGACGGATTCGCTTTCATAAAGGAAGAGTGCTCCTTGCGGCCACCGACTGGCGAGCGAGAAAACGCAGGAGAACCACTCGCGCCTGTTCGATGGATGGGCTTTTTTCACGCTTTATCGAGATCGGAAAGCATGGAGTTGCCAATACTAAGAACCGACCCAGAACCGACCCCCTCTTGGAAACAATGACGCTGGACAGGAACCGCTCGCGGTCCACCTCGTCCTTGAAGATGGGTTCGCGCCGGTCGCCGCGGTTCATGACGTGATATATGGCTCCCGGATATTGAACTCTCAACTTGCGCGCCATTGCGCGACTCAACCCGAACGTAAACTTGTCAATACTATTGACCGACCCCTTTGATTGACGGACCCCTTTGACTACGTTTTGACGGACCCCTTTGACTACGTTCGCGGACTTCAAAACATTCAGTAGCACGTATGGGTGAGATTTGGCATCAGCCGAATCACCGCCCATTGACAGCATCAGAATTCCCGATGGCGATCAGGTACTTTTTGGCACGATAGAGGTTTGGCTGTCATAGGACGAGTCATGTGACTTTCGCTTTCTTCCTTTTTAACCGCCTCGGAAATCTGTGCTGTACTTGATTTGGCAACTCTTCACCATGTTTTGTTGTTCCGCTGTACGCGTTTCTAACCGTCCACATAGCTTCAGACTTGATCTTACTAGCGTTGATCGACCGGCACTGGACGACGGATTTGGTCCGCAGCGATGAAAATCCGCTCCGAGTCCTCCTCGCTCGCGGGCCCTCGAAATCCCGGTCCGCAACCCAAAGTTTAATTTGGACAAATGCGGTGGAGCATGTCTTTGTCAATGGGCCGATTGTTTAGCGCATCGCAGTTCACCTAATAACACCTGACAACGCCCCTGGTTAAAGTTCGCTAGGAAGCGCAACAGTCGCGAGCGGCGAGCAGCTTTGCCGCGACCGATCCTTTTTTGAGAATTTCACTAATTATATGGCCCTAATTTTTGAACGAATTCAGACCGCCGGCATCGCCGAGCTTTCTTATCTGGTCGGCGATGATTCCGAAGGAGTCGCCGCCGTGTTCGATCCACGCGCGGACGTGGACTGCTACCTCGAACTCGCACGCGAGAAGCAGCTTGCGATCACGCACATTTTTGAAACCCACATCCATGCTGATCTGGTCAGCGGCGCGCGCGAACTATGCGCGCGGGTCGAGACGGCGAAGATATTCGTCAGTCACGAAGGCGGAGCGCGCTATGGTTTCGACCATGAAAAGATAAAAGCCGGAGACACATTCAAGCTCGGGTCGGTTTTAATTACCGTTCGGCACACACCCGGCCACACGCCGGAGCACGTCTCTTTTTCTCTGGCGGAGAAGGACCACCCCGACGCGCCTTGGGGAGTGCTCACCGGGGACTCGCTGTTTGTCAGTTCCGCTGGACGGCCCGATCTGCTCGGCAATGCCCAGGCGAAAAAACTGGCCGAACAGCAGTTTCATACCCTGCGCGATTTTTACCTGAAGCTCTCCGATGGCGTGATTATTTATCCGGCTCACGGGCACGGCTCGCCGTGCGGCGCG
>CAZCUL010000663.1:0-6431 GCA_964501475.1 uncultured Verrucomicrobiota bacterium
ACAAAAAGCTCTTTCGCGTCAGAAGCTGTGGCTCATCGCTTCCCTCCATCACGCTGTAAAAGTGGTCCGGCTTGAGGTTTCTCAAGACATTGGTGCTGCCTGAAGCCGGCCACCAGATTTCGACCCGCTCGATGCGTTCCGCCTCTCCCAGGCCGATTTCCTGGCGGAGGGGCGAGGCGCCGAAACTGCCGCCGGAACCGACGGTTCGATGAATATGCCGCTCCCGGCCATTCGACGCCGTGGCCACATGAATGCGAGCGCCGATGCCGGACCGGTTCGAGCGCTGCCCAATCAGTTTGAGCGTCAACCAACGATGAGGATGGCCCGGATTCGCGAAAAGGGCGTCAAAGTAATTATCGCCCCGGTAGGCTCCGCCCATATTGGCCATCACATCCTGCTGGCCATCATTGTTGAGATCGGCGAAGGCGATGGCGTGCCCTTTTTGGACATGGCCGAATCCGCCCGTGGTGGTCACATTTTGAAAAGTCTGCCCGCCGTTATTGCGGATCATTTCGTTTGGAATCAGGCTCCCGAAGTAGGGAATACCCGTGCCGAGATAAAAATCGAGAAACCCGTCGTTGTCGAGATCGCCAAAGTTGGCGCCCATGGCGAGGAAGGCATGAGTCAAGCCGACTTGCGCTGTCACGTTTTCGAATCCGCCCTTCCGGTCGTTTCGAAACAGACGCGCTTTTTCAGCCTTCGAAGGGAGGCCCAGCTTGTCCGCCACCACTTCATTCAGCGTATCGTGGCTGATGGTGCCGGTGGAATAGCTGTCCAGGTCGGTGCCATAGCCGCAGACGAATAGATCCTGCCAGCCGTCATTGTCGTAATCCCAAAACCAGGTCGGAAAGCTAAGCACCGGTTCAGCCACTTTGGCGGTGTCGGTCACCTCGGTGAAATGAACCCGCCGGCCGTCGCGAATTCCTTTTTGCCCATCGTTCCGGAGAAGGATATTCCGCCCGCCCAAAATGGATAAATAGAGGTCAGGCCAGCCGTCGTTATCGAAATCGCCGGACGTCACGCCGCGGACGAATTTGCGCACGGCCAGACCTGCCTCGGCGGCGCAATCGGTGAATTTGCCATGGCCGTCATTCAAAAACAGACTGCATGGATGCGGCGTTTTCGGATCGACAGTTTCATTCCCAACAAACAAATCGATCCAGCCATCGTTATTGGCATCGAACCAGACGGCGGAAAGGGCCGGGTGAAACGAAAGCAAACCGGCCTCTTCAGTCACGTCCGCAAAGGTGCCGTCGCCGTTGTTTTTCAGCAATGAATCAGGCAGAAGGCCCGACTCGCCCAACCAGGCGCCGCGAAGAATATAGATATCCACCCAACCATCGTTGTTAAAATCGGCCTGGATCGCGTTGAGGCCTCCGGTCAGACCGATCAAGCCCGCCTGGACCGTGCGGTCTTCAAATCGGCCCCGGCCCATGTTTTTAAACAACCGGCACTGGTCTTCCAAATGCCATGAAGTCAAAAACACGTCCAAAAAACCGTCATTGTCAAAGTCGTCCACGACGGTCGCGCCAGCCAGCCCATCCATGGCCAGGCCGGTTTTCGATGCGATCTCGGAAAACCGTTTTAACGGATAATCCGATTCAAAAACGGAAGGAGGGATCAACAGCTGCTTTGGCAACTGGTCGGGGTAATGTCCGAGAGTCATGCCTGCCACATTGAATAGCCAGCGCGATCCCAAATCGTTGCGGCGCTGTGAGGCGAGCTTCTGAAAAATGGCCGCGGCGTTTTCGGAGCCGCGGCGGTTCCGATGCTCACCGCCGCCGCGAATGGGGATGAGGCAGGAATCGGGATTATGATGGTGGAGGCAGTTTTCGAGTTCGCCCAGCCGCAATTGAACCAGGCCGTGAAGCCGCTCGATCTCCGAGCGCATGCGCGGTCCGAGGCTGGTGCCGGGGACCCACATGTTGCCGAGGACGTTCGAAAGGGTGCTCAGACTTTCTTCTGGTTTCCCGGCATTGAGCAATTCCGACGCGAGCGCCGTTTCCAATTGCAGGCGCTCGACCGCGTTCCGGGTGGCGGGGATTTCCTGGCGGAGGGATTGGATGAGCGCGCGGTTGTCGTACGGGTTCCGCTGACCCTCCTGGCGCATCCACTGCGCCAGCCGGCCGCCCATCCGTTGGGTCGCCGACTCTTCGGGTCCGGGACCAATGTTCTGGCTCGCGACGGGCCCCGATGTTGCCACCAGCGCCGCCAGGAGCAAGATTCCGCATCTGGTTTTGATCAGCATGTTAACATGAGGGGACAGGAACAAACGCTGAAGATAGCGGATTGTTGCTGGTCCAGGAAGTCACTTGCCTGGACTTCGGCCCAGTTTCTTCGCCTCTGCGGAGCGGAGCGGACAAATCGAAAGCGAGCTCGAGCCGGTGGACTCCGCCCTCAACTTACAGGCGATCCGAGATGACCTTGGCCAGCTTGACGGCGTCGGCGTGAAAACCGCGAATGCCTTCGGCGGTCTTTTCCGTTGCCATGGCATCTTCGTTCAACAGCCAGCGGAAGTTCTTCTCGTCCACCTTCAGTTTCTGAATGTCGCTGCGGGCGGCAATTTCCAGACTGAGTTTGCGCTCGATTTTTCCGGTATTGTTTTTGAGTTCCGCGAGCAGTTGAGGGCTGATCGTGAGGAGGTCGCAGCCGGCCAATTCAATGATTTCGCCGATGTTCCGGAAGCTGGCGCCCATCACTTCGGTGTTGTGCCCGAATTTCTTGTAGTAGGCGTAAATAGTTTGGACTGATTGCACACCCGGATCTTCGGCTGGCGAGTAATTCTTTCCGGTCTTGGCTTTGTACCAATCGAGAATGCGCCCCACGAATGGCGAAATCAGCGTCGCTCCCGCTTCAGCGCAGGCGACTGCCTGTGGCAGGGAGAACAAAAGGGTCATGTTGCAATTGATGCCCTCCTTTTGCAGGACTTCCGCGGCGCGAATGCCTTCCCAGGTGGAAGCGATCTTGATCAAAATGCGCTCGCGTCCAACGCCGTGCCTCTCGTAGAAGCGGATGAAAAGGCGCCCCTTGTCCACCAGGGCCGGAGTGTCAAAGGAGAGGTTCGCGTCAGTCTCGGTCGATACGCGGCCCGGGATGATTTTCAGGATTTCCAGGCCGAAAAGGATGAGCAGGTAATCGACGATATGCCAGGCCAAGGCGTCGTGGGCCACGTTCTTGTTGCGGTTTTCCGCGATGGCCTTTTCCACCAGGTCCTTGTATTCCGGCATCTGAGCCGCCTTGAAAATCAATGATGGATTGGTCGTGGCGTCCCGGGGGGCGTATTGCTTGAGCGTCCCGAAATCGCCGGTGTCCGCGACGATGGTGGTGAACTGCTTGAGTTGTTCGAGTTGGTCGAGCGTTCCGGCCTGGGGAGCTTGATCCACGGTTGCGGTGCGGTTCATGGGCATTGACCTTTCGTTTGGTTGGTACGCCTGCTGAGTGCATCATGTTCTGAGAGTTAAGAGATTGCAACGGCCCATTTATTCAGATTGTTTAAAGCCGTTTAATCCGGGCGGGTTCCGCCTCTCAAATCCCGAGCGCTGGGCCGCGGTTTCCCGTGCCTGAATAAAGAGGGCCATTTTGGATCCTCGAAAGGCTTGGAATATCCGCCGGAGATGGCAGTCTTAAGATTGTGGACCAGGACACGTTTGAGCGGTTGGTCGAGCGATTCTATAGGCCGCTCTACCGCTTCGCGCTGAGCTTGACCCGCTCAGAAGCAGACGCGTGTGATTTAGTGCAGGAAACCTACCGGCGCCTGGCCGCCAAAGGACATCAACTCCGCGATGAGTCAAAGGCAAAGACCTGGCTCTTCACCACGCTGTACCGCAGGTTCATCGATTCGTGGAAATGGCGCTCGAAGTTTCATCACATCGAAATCGAGTCGGCTGAAATGGACTTGCCGAACACGGAGCACGTCTTTGGCGAAGGGTTGGACCGGGCTGCTATGCTGCAGGCATTGGATGCGGTGGACGAGATTTATCGCGTTCCGCTCACGCTCTTTTATTTACAGGAACATTCCTATCGCGAAATCGCCGAAATCCTCGATGTGCCCACGGGCACGATCATGTCCCGGATTGCCCGCGGGCGAGATGCACTCCGGCGGATGTTAATCAAGCCGGAAGACCGAACGGGCCGCGGGCCGTTATCCGATCTGAACCTCAAAGAAATTGTTGTCCCATGAACGCAGAACGAGCCAAGTCCCTCCTTAAAGTTTGCCGTTTAAACGGCGCGGATGCTGCCGATCCGGAAATGTCCGAAGCGCAGAAATGGACCCGCCGCAATCCGAAATGGGCTCGCTGGTTCGCTGGACAGCAGGCTTTTGATTCAGCGGCAGGCGACGCCCTGAACTCCCCGCCTCCGGAGAATCTCAAGGAAATGATTCTGGCCTCGGCGGCTATGGGGGCATCGCCGCCCTGGTGGCAAAGCCGATTCGCCCGTGTCGCTATGGCTGCGGCCATTGCTGCTCTGCTCACCGTGGCGGCACTATGGTTGCGGCCCCAGAGCGCCACGTTCACCGAGTATTGCACGGAACTGACGCAGACGCCTTGGGATGCAAGCCGGCATCTGCAGTTCCATGCGTCGACCCTGGACCAGGTGCGTGCCTGGCTGCACGGGAGGGAGGCGGGCGTTGACTTTTCTGTTCCTGCCGAGCTTCAAGATCTCGGCGTCCACGGATGCAGCGTCATCGAGTGGCGCGGGCGCAAGGTGCCGTTCATTTGTTTCGCGGATGGGTTCCGGCACATGCACCTTTTTGTGGTTGAAGGGGGCAAATTTAGCGATCCGCCCGGGCCGGACCCGCAGTTCGATGTTTGCGCCGGGTGGAGAACCGCCAGTTGGACTCAAGGCGACAAGGTTTATATCCTTACTGGAATGAGCGTTCACACTTTCGTGAAGAAGTTCCGCAAGGCCGGCCAGTGGAGCTGGACAAGCTGACCTTCCCGACCGACTTGGACCTGCGAGGCGACGAGGCCCATTCTTTCTCCCGAACAAAAGCAAATCCTTCGTTCAGCGAAGCGGCATGAAGCCGGGGTCCGGGACCTGTCATGTATATCCAACGTGGGATTGGTTCTGCTGCTTCGCATAAATCGACGTCCGGAAGGTGCAATTTGTCTTGAAACCAGGTTCGTTCGAACCAAGTTTAGGTCGTGAGATTCTCGGCGTGTTTTCCAGTTTCGCCAGCCCTCTGGCTTCCGCTCGCGCTCCTCAATGCAGGCTGTCACCAGGAAACGACGCTGCCCGACGGGGGCGACGGAACATCGCAGAAGTCGGAAATCCGCCTTCAAACCGTGGATGGAGAAATGATTGCGCCGCTGGCTGAGACCGGCGGCAAAGCAGCGGTTTTCATTTTTATCAGCAACGATTGTCCCGTCTCGAACCGCTACGCGCCCGAGATTCGCCGGTTGCACGACCTCTTTTCAAAACAGGGAATTGTTTTCTGGCTGGTGCATGCGGATTCCGGCGAATCCGAAGAGGCCATTCGCACTCACGCGAAAGCTTACGATCTGCCCAAAACGATTCTTCTGGATCGGGAACAGCGTCTGGTCAGGCGCCTCGAGGCCAAGGTGACGCCTGAAGCCGTCGTCGTGGCTCCGGGCGGACGAACGGTTTACCGCGGGCGGATCGATAATCGTTACGTCGATTTCGGCAAGGCGCGCCGGGAGCCGACGGAGCGGGACCTGGAAGAGGTGTTGGTGGCGGTGGCCGCGGGCCAGCCTGTGGCAAAACGGAACGCACCGGCCATCGGTTGCTACATTCCCTCGCTGCCATGACGCCGGCGCCGGAGAACATTCGCCCGCTCCAGCAGCTTCGGCCTTTGGTCGCAGGTATTGTGGCGGCGCTTGCCCTGCTTTTGGCTGGTTGCGGTAAGCCGGTAAAGAAGGAGGTTTATGAGCCGCGCCCGCCCGGCACCATCACCTTTGCCAAAGACATTGCTCCCATTGTTTTCCAGAACTGCTCCTACTGCCATCGCCCCGACCAATCAGCGCCATTTTCCTTGCTCGAGTATCAGGATGTTAAGAAGCGGGCCAAACAGATCGCAGAAGTCACCGAGGACCGCTATATGCCGCCGTGGCTGCCGGAGCCCGGTTACGCCGAATTCATGAATCCCCGGACCCTAACCGTGCACGAGATCGGGTTGATCCAACAGTGGGTGGCGGAAGGGTCAAAGGAAGGAGACCCCGGGGATTTGCCCCGCCTGCCGAAATGGCCGGAGAACTGGCCACTGGGCGAGCCCGACCTGGTGGTAACGATGCCGGAGCCTTTCACGCTGCGGGCGGATGGTCCGGACGTTTACCGGAACTTTGTGACGCCGCTTCCCCTTGAAAGCAATCGCTACGTGCGGGCTGTCGAGTTCCGCCCGGGCAACAGCCGCATCGTCCATCATGCCTTCATTAAATTCGATGCCACCAAGGAGTCGCGGGAACGGGATGCGC
>CAZCUL010000664.1:0-13701 GCA_964501475.1 uncultured Verrucomicrobiota bacterium
GCGACGAGCAGCTTGAGGAACAGGTCGAAGACCCTGAAACGGTCGATTACGAAGCCGAGCAGGTAAACCGCAAGGTTTTCAGCAAGGATACCGACCGCGCGATTCTCCGTAACTTGATGGAGAACGGGATTCGGAACGCCCAAGGCTCAACCATTGGCAAAAGCATCATCTTTGCGCGAAATCATCTTCACGCCGTTCAACTCAAAGAACTCTTCGACGAATTGTATCCTCAATTCGGCGGTAAATTCTGTGCGGTGATTGACAACTATGAACCGCGCGCGGAGCAACTCATCGACGACTTGAAATCCACTGACGGCACGAAGGCACTCACCCTCGCCATCTCCGTGGATATGCTGGACACGGGCATTGATATCCCAAGCATCGTCAATCTTGTCTTCGCGAAGCCCGTAAAATCTTACGCGAAGTTCTGGCAAATGATTGGTCGTGGCACGCGGCTGTGTCTGGATCTTTTCGGTCCGGGACAGCACAAGGACAAGTTCCGCATCTTCGACCATTGGGGAAACTTCGAGTATTTCGACGAGTTGCAGAAGGAAGTTGATCCCGGCCAGACGAAGTCGCTCATGCAACTTCTTTTCGAGAGCCGCATCGCTCTCGTCGAAGCCGCGATTGCCAACCAGGACATGAATGCGCTCAACCTCGGCGTCGAATTGCTCAAGCAAGATGTTGCCGCGTTGCCAGAGAACACCATCGCCATTCGTGAACGCTGGCGCGAAATCAAATCCGTCCAGATGCCGGGTGTGATTGACGGCTTCTCTCCCGCCACGCGTGAAGTATTGCGCCACGAGATTGCTCCGCTGATGCAGTGGCGCAATCTCCAGCGCCGCGAGGCCGCGTATCAATTCGATCTGCTCGTCACCAGACTTTCCGGCGCGCTCGTCAAGCAGTCCGCCGAACTTCAGGACTTCAAGGCTGAACTGCTCGACCAGGTCAGCCGCCTGCCCATCAATCTCGGACAGGTGAAGGAGAAAGCGGCCGTCATCGAGAAGGTAAAGAAGGGCACGTTCTGGACCGGCCCGACGCTCAAAGACCTCGACGACATCCGACTCGAATTGCGTGGCATCATGCACCTGCGCACCAAACCGGTTTATCCAGGTCATCAGCCCGTCGTCCTCGACATCAAGGATGAAGGCGAGGAATACAAGACGCACACCGTGAAGTTGGAAGGCGTGCAACTCGACGCCTACAAGCACCGCGCCGAAAAAGTGCTGAAAGCCCTGTTGGAAAAGAGCGACGTGTTGAAGAAAATCCGCTCTGGCAAACCCGTCACCGAGCACGATACCAACGCACTCGCCGAACAAGTCATGGAACTTGATCCTGAGTTCTCGCTCGATGGTATACAGAATCTGTTCGCGGACACCAAGCGGCTTGAACTGGCGATTCGCCGCATTCTCGGCATGGAATCGGCGGACGTTGATGCCTTCTTCATGCAGTTCAGCCAGGCGCACCCACGCCTCACTCCGACCCAGATTCGTTTCCTCGATTTGCTCAAAAACCACATCGCGCGCTACGGCCTCATCGAAGTTGAGAAACTTTGGGAAGCGCCGTTCACCACCTTGAGCAGCGATGGATTGAGCGGAGTGTTCGAGGAAAAGGAGCAGGACGAAATCCTCAGCATCGTTAAACAGATCAATCTCGAAGCGGCACAGCCGTAGCCAACCGCTTTCTCTCATGATCACTGGCCCACTAAAATCCAAAATCGACAAACTCTGGCTCGAATTCTTTGCCGGCGGCATTACAAATCCGCTCACCGTCATAGAACAAATCTCCTTTCTTATGTTCGCGCGGCTGCTTGACGTTCAGGAGACGCGCCGGGAGAAGATGGCCTCCAAGACGGGCAAGAACGGTTCGCAACGCGTTTTCCCGGCAGATCGCCAGCACCTGCGTTGGTCGCATTTCCGCAATGAGAGCGGCGACAAAATGATCGCAATCGTGCGAGACGAATTGTTTCCGTTCTTCCGCGATGAAGTAAGCAAACGCACCGCGCTCGGAAAATATCTGGAAGGCGCTCAATGCCTCGTGCCCAAGGCGAGCCTCATGGTCACGGCAGTCAACCTGATTGAGGAACTTCCGCTCACCCAAGGGGATGTGAAGGGCGACCTTTACGAATACATGCTCGGCAAGCTCACTACCGCGGGCATTGCCGGGCAGTTCCGCACTCCGCGCCACATTATCGCGGCGATGGTGCAGATGCTTGATCCCAAACCCACTGAGATTGTGGGCGACCCGGCTTGCGGCACGGCGGGTTTTCTCGTCGAGGTCATGCTGTATCTCCTTAAGAAATACACGTCGGAGAAAATGGTGTGGGTGGATGAAGTAGGGCAGAAGCACTATCCCGGCGATCTGCTTGAGCCGCACCGCGACCACATCCAGAACCGGATGTTCAACGGGTTCGATTTCGACCAGACGATGCTCCGCATTGCGGCGATGAACCTGATGCTGCACGACATTGAATCGCCCTGCATCAACAACCAGGACACCCTCAGCAACACCTTTGTCGAAAAGTATCCCACGGAGGCGGAGGATTATTTTGATGTCATCCTCGCCAATCCACCATTCAAGGGAAACATTGATGGCGACAGTGTTCACGCCAGTCTTCGCAGCAAGGTCAAGACAACCAAAACCGAACTGCTCTTTCTCGCGCTCATCGTCCGCATGTTGAAAATGGGCGGACGCGCTGCGGTGATAGTTCCAGACGGCGTGCTATTTGGTTCGAGCAACGCCCACACCGGCATTCGCCAGATGCTCGTGGACGAAAATCAGTTGGAGGCCGTCATTTCGCTGCCTTCGGGCGTGTTCAAACCTTACGCCGGTGTCTCAACCGCTATCCTCATTTTCATCAAAGGCGGACGCACCGACAACGTCTGGTTCTACAAAGTGGAGCGCGATGGCTACTCGCTCGACGACAAACGCACCAAGCTACCAGACGACCAGAACGACTTGCCTGATCTCGTGCAGAAATGGTCGAAGCGTGACGGGAAAAGGGAATCTGACCGCAGCGCCCAGCATTTCTTCGTTTCGGTGAAAGACATTCGGGAGAAAAAATACGAGCTTTCGGTCAATCGCTATCGGGAAGTCGTTCACGAGAAAATCGACCACATTCCTCCAAGACAACTACTCGTAGAACTCAACGAATTGGAGCGAGAGATCGAACGTGGATTTGATGAGCTTGAGGGATTGGTGAAGTGAAAACAAATTGGCCAACCGCCCGATTGGACGAAGTCAGTGTCTCGGTCACCTACGGCCACACAGCTTCTGCCACGGCAGAACCTAGTGGGCCGAAGTTTCTTCGCATCACCGATATTCAAAACGGTCATGTTGAATGGAACTCAGTCCCGTTTTGCGAGTGCGATGCCGCAGACGAATCCGCTTGCAAGCTGGAAGAAGGCGACATCGTGTTTGCACGCACAGGAGCGACCACCGGCAAGAGTTTCTTGATCAGGCATTGTCCCGAGCGTGCCGTTTTCGCATCATATTTGATTCGAGTGCGCCCAAAGAAAAGTATTTGGCCGGCTTACCTCGCACACTTTTTCCAGACACCGGACTACTGGCGTCAAATTCGGAAGAGCTTCACAGGGACGGCACAAGCGGGCGTCAACGCGAGCAGTCTTAAAGGCATCGAGTTGCCACTCCCTCCGCTTTCGGAGCAGCAACGGATAGCGACAATAATGGATCTCGCAGAAGCGTTGCGCGCCAAACGCCGACATGCACTTGAAAAACTCGGTCTCCTGACACGGTCTGCGTTCCTCGACTTTTTCGGCGACCCAGTCAGCAACACAAAGAATTTTCCAACATTGCCCCTTGGTGAGATTGCGCGATTCGTCGGCGGTGGAACGCCAAGCCGTGCCGTCCCTGCCTATTACGAGGGCAGAATTTGCTGGGCAACTTCCAAAGACATGAAAGGCGAGCTTCTGCGCGACACACAGGAGCATATCACGGAACGCGCGATTGAGGAAAGCGCAACAAACTTGGTTCATCCCGGCACGATTCTGGTCGTCGTGAAGAGCAAGATTCTGATGCACCATCTTCCAGTCTTGCTTGCGACAGTGCCAACGTGTTTCGGCCAAGACCTTAAGGGCATCATCCTTAAACAGCCTTGGTCCTCCCACTACATTGCTCGCCATCTCCGGCTTGGTCAAAAGTGGCTATTGGACAGAACGCGCGGCGCAAATACTGAAGGATTAACGCTCGACCATCTTCGCGAATTCCCGGTTCTTGTCCCGCCATCTTCGCTCGTCGAACGATACGAGCAAATCGAACAGACGATTGAATTGCAGCGCGAGAGGATGAACAAGTCGCTCACGAAATTGGATGCGCTGTTCGCCTCCCTCCAGCACCGCGCCTTTCGCGACGAACTTTGAAATGAACAAACCCAATTTCTACATCACCCAGGACGTATATGCTGAACTGGCCAAACGCGGCGAGTGGAAGGTAAATGAAGTGCCGCTTGCAAGCGGTGAACTCATTCGAAACGTTTTCGGTGATCAAAAGACATTCGCTTTGTTCTCAAGCGGGCTTGCACCGGATGCCATCGCAAAACCCGGTGACTTGGTTGCAGGATTCGATTGGGTTCGCGTCGAGACGAATCCAAAACCCAAAGAGCCACCCTTGAACATCAATCGTTACATGATTGGCGGCAAAGAGGGAGACAAGTATCCGGTCTATCATTGTGGTCACAGCGGGACGCCCAACTCGGGTTGGGTCACGCTGGAACATTTGGACGCGTACCTGAGATCGTTATGAACCCCGGCACAATCACCTGTCCCCAGTGCAGTCATGAGTTCGAGCTTTCTGAAGCCTTAACCCGCCAGATCCGTGACCACCTGAAGACGGAGCTTCAAACCGATCTGGTCAAGCGGGAGGCCGAGTCCAAACGTAAACTGGAGGAAATTAGGGCCAGAGAAGAGGCACTTGCTAAGGCGAATGATGCCTTGGACGAACAAGTCGAGAAACAATTGAAACAAAAGCTCAGCGGAGTTGAGGCTCAGGCAGCGAAGAAGGCCGAGGTTAAGTTCGCGGATGACCTCAAAGAATTGCGGGAATCCCTGAAGGAAAAGGACGAAGCGATCAGCACCTTCCGCGCTAATGAACTGGAGTTACGCAAGCAGAAGCAATTACTGGAGAACGCTAGGGAGGAGTTTGATCTCCGACTTCAACGCAAGCTTGATGAAGAGCGCGCAAACATCCGAAGGGAAGCCGAGAACAACTTGCTGCAACAGCATCGCCTGAAAGATTTGGAGAAGGACAAAAAGATCCAGCAGTTGAACGAATTGCTGGAAGAAGCCACTCGCAAAGCCAAGCAAGGGTCAATGGAAACCCAGGGCGAAGTGTTGGAGGGAGATTTTGAAGGTCGGTTGAAACGCTTCTTTCTGCATGATTCTATCGCGCCCGTGCCCAAAGGAATCCGTGGTGCCGATTTGATTCAAACCGTTCGCACATCGATCGGTGCGAATTGTGGCGTGTTGCTCTGGGAAGCCAAGAACACTAAGGCCTGGAGCACCCAATGGATTTCAAAGCTCAAGGACGACATGATCGAGACTCGGGCCACGATTGGCATCTTGATATCCGTTGTCTTGCCTCAAGGCGTCAGCCGCTTCGGCATGGTGGATGGTGTCTGGGTAACTGATCCGGTCTGTGCAGTCCCCCTTGCCGTAGCTTTGCGGCAGCATCTCCTCGCCGTTGATTCAGAACGCAACGCATCCGTCGGCAAGAGCGAAAAGATCGAAATGCTTTACCGTTACCTCGCCGGCGCGGAGTTCAAGCAAAAGATCGAAGGGATTGTCGAGGCTTTCACAGCTATGCAGGACCAGGTCAGCCGAGAACGAAGGGCGATGGAAAAAAACTGGAAAGAACGCGAAAAACAAATCGACCGCGTCATTAGGAATACGGTTGGTCTCTACGGTGACATGCAGGGAATCATCGGTGGTCATATTGCACCGATCCCCGCACTGGAACTCGAAGCCGCACCGATGACAACCCTCACCGCGCAATGTGAAGTCGAGACCGCCTTGAACGTATGACCATTATCTTTGGACTTACCAAGCTGAATTACAACGCCTGCAAACTTGGCGAAAGCCAACCAGTGACTGTTCACTTCTCTGATGCCGTTGGTGAGATTCTCGTCGCGAATCAGGGGACGAAAACTTTCCTGCCGATTTTGAAATACTACGTGTGAGCCGGCCCAAAAGAGACTGGCGACCGAGGTCGGTTTGTTCCCGCAACGGAAAGCCGGATTATTCAACTGCCCAGTGACACTCAAATTGAACCAATTATGCCTGAAATTGTAACTAAAACTCGGCAAACTGGCATCACCGCCATAACCATCGAGAACTTTAAGGGCATTAGCACGCCAGTCAGAATCGCGTTGCGGCCTATTACTCTCCTGTTCGGTGGCAACAGTGCCGGTAAAAGCACAATCATTCACGCACTGCACTATGCTCGCGAGTTCCTGGAGCGGAACAATACCAATGCCGATGTCCCGATTGCCGGCGGAAACGCCATAGATCTCGGCGGGTTTCGCAACATGGTCTATCGCCATGAACTCTCACGGACAATTCGAATCGGATTCGAAATCACCCCTGATGATGATGGTCTGCCTCGGCTCGACGAAATAACCGGTTCGCAAATCAGCTATGACGAAGGTTATTGGCAAACGTTAGAGCGAAACCGGATTTTTGAAGCCTTGTTCCCCAATTTGAATGAGTTAACGCCCACACCTGAAAATGTGCCGGAGCTTGCGAGACGAATGGAAACTTTGAAGCGGAACTGGGAGCTTGTCGGCGAGCGCAGACCGGATATCAGTGGGTTCATCCAAAGGGCGGGTATCGAGTTCGCAGTTGCATGGGATGCTCAAAGGCAGCGTCCATGGCTGAATGAGGCGATTTATTCTTTGGATGACCGTCCCGTTTTCACGATCACTCAAGAAAATGAAGGGGCTATCCCCTGCATCACACGAATCGACTTTCACCACCCATGCCTAGAGGCTGTGTTTACCCCCGTTTTAGGCGACGCGGATGAGGAGAACACTCCAAATGCTGCGGCGGAGTTCGAAGATTTTTTTCGCGAGCGCCAGGACTCACAAGGGCGTGTACTCTTGAAGAGCCAATCAAAAGTAATTCCTGAACTTACAAGACCCCTGCCTCTCGATGTATCATTTCACACGGACAGTGGGGATTACGGTTACGAGTTTTTTATCGCCGCAATGGTGAACCAGATCATCCTAGGCATAACGGCACTTCTCCAGGATGAGTTCGCACAGTTTCGATATCTCGGTCCGATTCGCGAACGGCCTGAGCGCGCTCACCGCGCACCATCGGTTCTTGCTGAATCAAGATGGGCTGATGGCAGCGCCGCATGGGATTTACTTCTGAAGCATTACGATCCGCTGACTCAAAAAGGTGATCCCTTTGTACAGGAGGTCAGTCAATGGATGAGCGAGGAAGATCGGCTTAACCTCGGCTATTCATTGGATGTGTTGGCACGTCGAAGTCTCCCAGAAGAGAGCATGGTAATGGCAAATCTTCGGCTGTTACGTGATCAATATGACGAAAAGGACCAGGATTTTTACACGAAGTCGATCTGGCCAGGTATCGAGAAGGCGCAGATTTCTCCGCTTCTCGAATTGCGCGATCTAAAGAATGATGTTGCAGTCGGACCAGCGGATTTGGGCACGGGTGTCATCCAAGTCACGCCGGTTATTGTTGCTGCATTGGACCCGAGCAAACGAGTCATCGCGTTAGAACAACCGGAACTACACCTCCATCCCAGAGTAGCTTGCGATCTGGCTGACCTCTTCGTGGCCCAAATAGCGAAAGGAAATAGTTTTCTTATCGAATCCCACAGCGAACATCTGCTGCTTCGCCTGAAACGTCGTGTTCGAGAGAAGCTTCTCCATCCAGACGACGTGTCGGTCATTTTTGTCGAAGGTGCCAAGACTGGCGGCCGAACGACTATCATAAATTTGGGACTCGATTCTGAGGGAGAATTCATAAGGGAATGGCCAGGTGGCTTTTTCGAAGAAGGTTTCGAGGAAGTTTTCGCGAAAACGCGATAAAATGCTCGTGCCTTTCTCTATAGATCCAGAGGCCATGCCCATGGAGAATACTCCTTCAGGACTACGGCGGCATTCCCATGAAAGACTTATTGAACAATGGTTAAATCGAGGACTCCTCATTTTCGCTGGCGGCCGGCGAGATCAATCAACCATCGTAGAAAGAATAGACTCGCTGCCCCAGGATCTCCGCGCGATGTGGAAGAAAGCGCTACGTATCGGCAGGAGTTCACCTGGACCCGCTGGATGGCTTGGGCTGGAGTACGTGGAAACAATAGAGGACTTGAGACCCCTCCAAGGTGCGGTTCGCCTCGCGTGTTTGGAGACCGTGCGCTACTGCTCCGTGCTCAGTCTCGAGGAGACCAGCGATGAAACGTGTCGTTCTCTGACCAACCCTTTGATTGAAGTTGCGAGGTTCGATTGTGCCGACCGCGCTCAATGTTTTAGAGACTCGGAGGAAATGAGCAGCAGCGGCATTTCAGGGGGAGAATCTATTTCCGCCTTGTGGCTAGCCAGATTCGCCCCGCTCGCGAAGGTTAGCCAACACGTTAGCATCGTTGACCCGTATTCGCTGCAGGACGGGGAGGGTGTCAAGGGCTTGGCCCGGTTTCTGGCCGAGCTAAATCGGACCGCACGGAGCACATCACTTGCAATGTTTGCGGCGTGCCAAATTCTAAGAACGGATGGCACGACAGAAAACGCCCATGACTTGATCACAAAAGTGCAACTGATTGCTCAGGGCATCGGTCCCGGTGGCATTCGCAGCCTTGACATCACGCTTGTACCGATCAGGTACTTCCGTGAGGATTCCCATGGGCGTTATATCCGTTTCGACAACGCTGCAATCGAGCTTGATTTAGGCGTATCACTCTTCAATCAAGACATCATGGGCCTTACATGGCGGCGCTGCCAATTCACCTTCAAGCGTGCGACCTCCTTTCACCACTCCACGGAAAGCGAACTGAGATCGCATTCTGAACTGGGGAGTCCCTGGAACGTCAGATAGGAACGTTAATGCCGACCTCCGAGCACTTACCGTCCCGCTCGCCAAAAACCTGATACCCTGATACGGGCATAAGTGCGTCAATTCGCCGCCACTGAACAAAAGTTGTTATCCCAAATCGGTTCGACGCATCTAGGCTTCGCATTCGTTGCGCATTCCTTCTCCGAGTTGTAGAATCGGGTTTCCCCAATCTTCAGCGTCTGAGTCCAACAACTGTCGTTTTGTCCGGCCGCTTTACACATCCATCGGTCAAAATAAACGATCCTCGAAGTATTCGTTCCCGTTCCCGTGCAGGTTCCAGTAGAACCCGAAAATTTGGTGCCACATTTCATGTATATGGACAAGGTTTGAAACCCTGGCAATTTACGGACCTCGCGAACGCTCGAATAAAGTTCTTCGGGTGTGTTGAATTTGATGATCTCCGGCTCCCATCCCCCGCGCTCTACTTTGCTGGTTGGCTCCTTGAGTGTCTTTCGATGAACTTCCAACGCCTTCGCAAGTGCTGCCCTCTCGTAATTTGTCACTACGAAAACAGCACCGCCTGCGGGCGTGACCACCGCACGAATCGTGTATTCGAGATCCAATCGGTTGCTGTTCGCGGGTGAGTCTTGGGCCGGACTCGTTGTGGGCAAGAGCATTCCGACCACTACTATCAGGACAGCGGTGAGCGTGTTGATGAATACATGCATCTTCGAAATGACATAGGCACCTCCTGAACCTGTCAAGAACTCCCGCCCCAATCGCCATTCTGGTTTTAGACCAGCTCGCTGGTGATGCAAGCTCTGAAAGCCAAATTTCATTGTTTTAAATCTGCCTTTCAATTCCTCCATGCGAGTATTTTTCCTCAGCATCGCGTAATAAGTTGTCCCTCGGAGACTTATAATCAATGCGACAAACAATACGACGCTTGGCAGCCGGGCTGCAATTGAACATGCCATGAACTGGAACAGCCCCGCACATCGGACAACCCCGGACGTGGGGGCTTCAGTTCGGACGTAGGAAAGGGTGAGGCGATGAAAAGCAATCCGTGGCACTCAAAGAAGGAATCGGACCGCAAGGTGTATCACGACAACACCAGTTGCACCGAAGGGAACAACATCGAGAAGGAGAACCGTCAGTCTGGCACTGGTGGCCGTCCGCGATGTGAGCACTGCGAGCGACTCGACAAGTAGCAGCTCGCCTTTCACGCGACCGGGCAGGACATGCTCCTGCCCGGCGTCTTGAACCGAAGCACAGGTTAAGTTTACTAGAGCATGAAATCATGCAATCGAATGGGAGAGTTTTTCTCCTTTCCAAGGGGTCAATTCATCTGAGCAGGCCCGCTCAATTCTGGTGAGCGCTGTAGGGCGGACTAGACT
Organism: uncultured Verrucomicrobiota bacterium; assembly: GCA_964501475.1. Classification (GTDB taxonomy): domain Bacteria; phylum Verrucomicrobiota; class Verrucomicrobiia; order Limisphaerales; family CAZCUL01; genus CAZCUL01. The sequence goes on from CAZCUL010000664.1 coordinate 10,430, forward strand.
AATTGCCAGTATTGAAGGGAAGCTGGCGCAAAACAAATCCTCGCACCGCTTGTTTACACTTCGTTGGAGGCTCACATGATGGATAGCCAGGGTTAAGAGTCAACGCGGTCTGAGGTCACGGATACACCTGCTGGAGTTTGCCATTCATCGCGACCGAAAATCCCGACCCCGGCTTCGCCCGCTGCGCCTGCACGATGATATCGTCCAGGATGAGAGCCAGCTTCGAGTGCTGCTGGAGTGGCGGAATGTTCGTCCAGCCTTTGCTCAGGAAAAACACCATCAGCCCGCTCTCGTGCCAGGCACGCCGTTCGTGCGCGCTCTTGCCAATCCGGTAATCGCCGGAGATCACTATCCAGTTGCCTTCGCGCCCCAACGAGCGAATCCAGTCTTCGTCTTTCGTGTCCGGTGCGAACTTGTCCTGAAGATGGGTGAAGCTGTGGTCCGGCTTGACCATTTCGTTCAAAGCGCGGGCGTTGCGGATGGCCAGGCAATTATCCAGAAAGAACTTCACGCAGCGAGCCGCTGCTCGAATTCAATCGCATCTCGAATCTCCAGTTCCGGCACTTCAAACCAGCGCGCCACCTCGGCAATCGAGCCCGCGGCCTTGGCTGCGCTCGCCAGCACTTCCGTCGGCACGCCGTGCCGGGCCACAATTGGCCGGCCAAAGTTGCGGGTCGGGTCGAGCACCACCAACCGTTTCTCACCCAGCGGCCACCAGCGCACCAGCCCGCTCCCTTCGATGAATTCCAGCTCCTTCATGAATGGTTTGATGATTTGCGCGAACACCGCCTGGCGTTGCACTATTTCAACCAGGCTCGGCTCGCCCGTCTCGCGATGCAACTCCACGAAAATGTCCCGCCCGTCGGTCATAAACCGGTTCGTGCAGAACGGATGCGACACGGCGAACATTTCTTCGGCCCGTTCCCGAGCCTGCCGGAGCGTGGCCCAGCTCACGCCTGCCTTGAGAAACGCATCCACAAACCGGATTTCAATCAGGTCCAGAAACCCAAGCGCCAGACTGTGATCGATCGGCTCCCATTGGCCATGCCACAAGGGCGGCGACGCATACGACTTCTTCCTCGAGCGGTAGCGATAACCGCGCAGCCAGCGCCGAATACGCCCCGTGGAGACATCGGTCAGGCGCGCCGCATCGCGGACGGTGTAAATGCCGGTGTTGAAATAGGTGGAGTTCATATTGTCTGCCTGTGTGGACACAGCCTAAGCGAGCGAGCAAGGGATTCAACGCCATTTCTTACCACAGTGTTTTCGACTGCTGATGGCAGGATTGCTACACCCCACCTCTCTCCTCTAACCTCTGCTGACGGCAATCAGCAGGACATCCGTGACGAAGAAACAAAAACTGGAACTGACGTGGATTGGGAAGGAGAACCGGCCCAGGCTTGAGCCGCGCATTCGAATTAGACTGGCGGAGCATCCCGAACCAGAGGATTCGGAGGCGCGTTGCCACGAAGCCACTCTGGACGTGTGCGGCAACCCCCGATGCGGGTGTTCCAGCATCCGGCTCCAATTCCAGAACTCGTCGGAAAATCCGAGTCTGGCGCTTTCCGGCCCTCCGGGTGATTTCTGGCTCGAACTCGACAAAAAGTCGCTCGTCCTGACACCAGAACAGAAAAGCGACCCGGAGTGTCTGCATCTGGACAAAATCATCAGCGCGGAATTGACCGACGCTGACCGGCAGCGGCTGCGCGAATGGTATCTGGCCGAAAAACTCGAAGTCATCCAGACCACTCCGGTTTCCAAAATCGACATCACAGGCCTACCCAATGCCGACGAAGGCCAGATGATCGGGTTCGTCGATGTCTTTCCCTGCGGCCTGGCGCTGTATTTCGAGTTGAGGAACGAGACCTGGGCCGTGGACGAACAGTATTGCGTGCAACCGGGCTGCAAGTGCAAGGAAACCATCCTCTCCTTTCTCAAACTCCTGGACGCATCAGGAAAGAAGACCAGCGTCATCGGGGACACGCCCGCCATTCGGTACAACTACCGCACGCACGAGGCGAGGCCTGTGGCCCGCGGCCCGGCGGGCAGCCCTTCCCCCGACGCGTTGCTGGCGGCGTTGATGCCCGCTCAGGCAAACGTGGACGCGCAATTGGAACGTCGCCATTTGATCATGCAAGCTCTCTACGCCCGGCACTATGTCGAGCAAACAAAATCCCGCATGGAGTCGCTCTCGACCGTCCCGCTCCGCAAAGTTGGGCGTAACGAACCTTGCCCGTGCGGCAGCGGACGCAAATACAAGCACTGCTGCCTGATCAAAGGCGCGGTTTGACTGCCCGCCGATCAGGACTCAATGACAACCGCGAATGAACGCGAATGAACGCGAATAGAGCCGGACAGCCGCAGACCCAATTCCCGATTCGCGTGAATTCGCGTCCATTCGCGGTTCAACAGGAATGATCAAAAAACAAAAACTGGAACTGACGTGGATCGGGAAGGAAAACCGGCCCAGGCTTGAGCCGCGCATTTTGCTGGAAGACCCGCAGAAGTCGTATCACGCGCCGCAACGGGTCACGGCTGCGGACATCTTTGATAACCGGCTCATCTTCGGCGACAATCTCCTGGCCCTCAAAGCGCTCGAACAGGAGTTCACCGGCAAAATCAGGTGCATCTTCATTGACCCGCCCTACAACACCGGCAGCGCCTTCACGCATTACGATGACGGGGTCGAGCACTCACTTTGGCTGTCGCTGATGCGAGAGCGTCTTGAAATTATCTATCGCCTGTTATCGGACGATGGTTCGCTCTGGATCACGATTGATGACAACGAGGCAGCCGCGCAGGCGCTCAGTCGTCCCGGGACATGTTATCGACCCAACTGGCGTCGGAAACGCGCTGCTCGGCCTGGTTGCGGGCGATTAAAACCGTGCTTTCCCCGTCCGGAACGGGAGGGGGTGCGGGATTCGGCTCCTGGCCGGGCAACGGCTTTTGCAGGGCGATTTTGTCTTTGCGGCGTTTGAACCGGAAGGCTTTCTCGAGCGTCTGCATGATGGCTTCGCGGTTCAGCCTGCGAAAGCGGCGAATCGCTCCGGCGGTGGGCACATGTTCGCCCAGCGCCGTTTTGACGGCCGCGTTTTGGAGCATCTTTCGCTCGATCCGTTCGGATTCATAGACGCCCTTGGCATAACAATAACTGACAGCCCCTAAAAGTTCGTTGGGGGGCAACCCGTCCTTGGGTGCGGAAACCCCTTTGCCTTCCGCGGTCGTTTCGCCGGCCGCCTTCTGGATGAACACGGTCATGCCTTCTTCAGCCG
>CAZCUL010000665.1:0-2530 GCA_964501475.1 uncultured Verrucomicrobiota bacterium
GGTAGATGGCCTCGAAATCCTGGAAGACCTTTGGTTCCGCCACAGATGTGGCCTGCGAAAGGGTGGCCAGGTCCTGCGCGAGTTTCTGGCGCTGGTGCGCCTGGTATTCCTCGCGCACCAGAAAGCCCAATCCAATAAAAACCGCCGCCCAGGCCAGGCGGGGGAGCAAGCGCGTCACCCACTCGGCCGAACGCTGGACCCATCGAGGGTGCTGGCGGGTTCGAGTTTCCCGCTCGACAGCCTGCCAGACGCGCGCATTGAAGTTGGATGGCAAGGGCGCATCCGGGAGCTCCGCCAGCACGCGGCTTAAGGCCTGGTCCGCTTCCCAATCCCCCTGCGCTTCGGGACGGGCGACCAGGTATTGCTGCAGCCGAAGCTCTTCCGCAGCGGTAAGCTCCCGGCGCCAACCCTCTTCGAGCAATCGTCTGTAATCCGACTCGTTCATTTGGTCCTTTCTTTCTAAACCCGTTCTGGGCGTAAAGTTTCTGTCAACCTGAGTGAGCGCGCCATACCCCGCTGCGCAGATACGGCTTGAGCCTTTCCTTAAGCGCCTCGCGACCTCGATGGATGAGCGACTTGGTGGCCGAAACCGAGCATTTCAGCACTCGCGAAATATCTTCATACGAAAGGTCCTCCTGCCGGCAGAGCAGAATCGCAGTCCTCTGTTTCTCAGGCAGTTCAGCCAGCGCTTCCTGGATTTTATCCTCCAGTTCCGCATGCAGAACCGCGTCGGGCGGGGAATAGTTCTTCGTATCCTGAATCTGCCGTTGAGGCCCCTCTTCGCCTTCCGTTGCCGGCTGGTCCATCGATTCGGCCGGATGCCGCGTGCGCCGGCGTATTTCGTTCAAGGAAAGATTCCGGGCGATGGTGAAAAGCCAGGTCGAGAATTTTGCGGCGACCTCGTAACGGTCTGCCGCCTTATAGACTTGCAGGAAAACCTGTTGGGCCAGGTCTTCCGCTTCGTTCAAATCGCCCAACGTCCGGTAAGCCAGATTCATGACCGGCTGCTTGTATTTTTCGACCAATGCGTCGAACGCTTCGCGGTCTCCTTCCTTGACGCGAAGCATGAGGGCAGCATCGGGATCGATTGGCTGTGTGGCCATGACTGGATAAACTCTAATCAAAACCGCCGCGCTCACAAGGTTGCGCTGCAAGATGACGGACCTCGCTGAAGCGTCTGCAATCCAAAAGGAGAGCGGCCGGAGTGAAATGCCGCAGGCCCTGTCACCGAATTCCCTTCCTCCCGGCTTTCCTTAAAGGCACGCTCCAGTCTCGTGAGAAAGCAAACCGCACCGCCCCAATCCGCCGGCAGAAAGGCCCGGCCATGAGCAGAACTCTCCGCGGACATCGACGCTCGGGTAAGCGAATCAATCATCCCTGGAGCGGACTGACCTTCGGCGGCATTCTTGCGGGGCTCTTTACCGGCTTGGTGGTGTCCGCAGCGGATGGCTCGACGGCGCGCCCGACGGAATTGGATGTGAAAGCAACCGCGGCCGGGCGGGGTCCGGTCCGGGAGCCGATGTCAAACCCTGGGAGCCTCGAGTTCATCGACACCAGCTTTGAGAACGCTTCGCCTGTCTGGTACGAAGCCGGTCCTGAGGGAACAATCCTGGTTCACCTCCTTTATGATCACGAGCGAAGCTCGCCGAACCGGGCCGCCGGGCATATTCATTTCCTGCTGCAAGCCAGGGCTGGCTCCACCGTCACCCTCGAATTCCGGAACCTGGACAACGTGTGGAATGGCAAGCCCGGCTCGGTCGCGCGCGAGCTCAAGACCATGGTGGTGTCGGAGAACGGCCGGGATTGGAGGCCAGTGCCGACATTCTCGCTGCCGGAAAATCGTGTGCAGCTCGCGGTCGAGATGCCCGGCCCGAGGCTCTACGTGGCGCGAGTTGAACCCTACCGCCTCTCGGATCTGGATCGATGGCTGGCGGGCGTGCGCAAACATCCGCTGGCGCAAATCACCCCTATCGGCAAGACCGTCCAGGGGCGCCAACTCGAAATCGTGCGCATCGGCAGACCGTCCGCCCCCGGCCGCGTATTCGTCCGCGCCCGGGCACATCCGTGGGAAGCAGGCGGCAACTGGATCGTGGACGGGCTGGTGGACCGGCTGCTGCGCGGCGATGCCGGGGCGAGGAAGCTTCTCGCGCGTTATTGCGTTTACATTTTGCCGATGGCGAACAAGGACGGCGTGGCGGGCGGCAGAACGCGATTTAACATGCAGGGCAAAGACCTGAACCGCGATTGGAGCGAGCCGGCCAGTGCCGAACTGGCTCCCGAGAACGCCGCGCTCGAGGCGTGGTTGGAGGAAATGATTCGCAAAAGGGAGCGCCCGCATCTTGCGCTTGAGCTTCACAATGACGGCAACGGACGTCTCCACATCAGCCGTCCGCCCATCCCCGAATTGAACCGTTACCTCGATCGGATGGCTGTCCTGGAAAAGCTGCTCCGCCAGCACACCTGGTTTACTGAAGGCAGCACCAGTTCCACCTTTCGCAACGCGGGAACACTCGGCGACGGATGGTTGGAA
>CAZCUL010000666.1:0-4533 GCA_964501475.1 uncultured Verrucomicrobiota bacterium
GTCCCGCTGGCCATCGGGCTGTCGTTTCTGGCCGCCTGGCGTCCCTGGCGTTCCGGGCGCCGCCGGATCGCGGCGATGGAAGCGGACACGCAGGCGACGGCGGGAGATGACACTCCGCGTCGCCGGCTCAACGTGCCCCACGATGATCCCGCGCTGGGCGGGCTGGCCGCCGCGTTCAACCAACTGCTTGACCGTCTCGAATCCATCCGGGAAGCCCAGCACAGTGTGCTGGCGGACGCCGCGCATGAACTCCGCACGCCACTGACCATCCTCCAGGGGGAGATTGACGTCATTCTGCGCAAGGATCGTCCGGCTGAACAATACCGGGAAGTGCTGGTGAGCAACCGGGAGGAGATCCAGCGGCTGGCCCGCCTGGTGGCCAACCTCCTTTCCCTGGCCAGGTCCGAGGCCGGCAATGGACCGATTGGTCTGGAGGTTCTGGACCTTGCCGCCCTGACCCGCGAAGTGTGCGAGAAGCTGACCCCGTTGGCCCAAGCCAAACGCATCAGGCTGGTATGTGAAACCGATTTACCCGTGTTGATGTCGGGAAACGCGGTCTCCCTGGAGGATGTCGTCTTCAACCTCACGGAGAACGCCATCCGTTACAGTCCGCCGGACGAAAGCGTCCACCTGCGGGTGGCGCAGGCGGAGGGTGAAATCCGACTGGAGGTCCACGATCACGGTCGCGGCATTCCAGCGGAGGAAATTCCGCGGGTCTTCGACCGATTTTACCGCCTGGATGGATCCCGGACGGAGGCTCGCGGTGGCGTGGGACTGGGCCTGGCCATCGTCAAGGCGGTCGTCAAAGCCCATGCCGGTCGAGTCGAGGTCAAAAGCCAGATTGGCCAAGGGGCCGTTTTCATCGTGATAATCCCTCAAAAGTTGCCTGAGGACCGGCTACAGCCGGCCCCGAGCGATCTCGATAGGTCGGGTCCCACTTTGGGGCAAAGGAGAAGCGGAGTCATGTAAACGTTCAACTCCAGGTGGATCGCGTCCCCGCCGGATGAAAGAAAATTAATTCGCCGTTCATCTTTGTTTCACAGCCCAAGGCCCATCATTTGTCGCGTAAGAAACCAAAGTCTCGTCGCGAAACGCCCGGACAAAACCATGAAAACAATCAAACGCGCGGTGACACTCGGATTTTTGTTTGCCCTGGCGCCGATGACCGGCACGGGTGCCAGCGACACGACGCCGCCGGAAATTCTCTGTCCGAGGTTGATCCAGACGCAGTGTGAAAGCACTGCGGGCGCAGCGGTGCGTTTCACTGTCACCGCCAGCGATGCGTCCGACACTAATGTCCTGGTCCAATGCAACCCGCCGTCCGGCGCCATCTTTCCGCCTGGCACCAATATCGTGACCTGCACCGCCACCGATGACGCGGGCAATGTGGCGCGCTGCACTTTTCCCATCGTCATCAGGGGCGACTGCACACCGGCCCCGTGCGTCTCGATCGTCTGCCCGTCGAACATCATCGTCAAGTGCAGCATGCCCGGAGGCGCGGTTGTTAATTTCATGGCGCGGGCCACGAATGTTTGCGACCGCGAACTCACGGTCACGTGCGACCCGCCCTCGGGAAGCCTGTTCCCGGCCGGATTGACGACTGTTCTATGCACGGCCCAGGGCCGCACGAATGCGGTGTTTTGCTCCTTCCTCGTCGAAGTCCAGGACGACACGCCGCCCACAATCAATTGTCCCACCAACATCATCGTCGCCGCGCAAGGCGTGGACGGCGCGGTGGTTCAATGGACCGCCACTGCCACGGACGATTGTGACACCAATGTGACTGTCTATTGCGATCCGCCGCCGGGTAGCTTGTTCGCGCTCGGCGCCACCATCGTCCGTTGCGCCGCCATCGATGACAGCGGCAACGAAAGTGTGTGCGCGTTTCGTGTCACCGTGCGCGAGGAGCGTCCGCTCACAATTCGCCATCAATCACATTCCAATGCCGTCATTCAGTGGTATGTGCCGGGCGCGGTGGAAGTGGCCACCACGCTTTTTCCCCCGGACTGGCGACCGGCCACCGGCTCCATCATTACGAATCGCGACGAGCGCACACTCCTGTATCCGTTGAGCGGCCTCATTCATTTCTTCCGGCTCGTTGCCGCACCGCTCGCCCCGCCGCGTGATGAGGACGACGACGGCGTGCCCGACGCATTGGATCGATGTCCTGGCACCCCGGCGGGCGCGGTCGTAGATACGCACGGCTGTTCGCTCATGCAACTCGCAACGCTCCCGGAACAAATCGTCGGGCGCGGCCTCGAAATGTTGGATGAGGTTCGCGGTCATTGGCGCGAGTATCCCCGACTCAACATCGCCGAGGCGCAAATAGCAGAGAGAGTCGCGGAAATGAATATGGCGCTCGGTTTCGTGCGCGATGGCCGCATCACCGACCCGCAGGAACCTCTCGGCCTGGAACGCTTCAGCCAGGCCGTCGAGGGGCTGCGGGATGTCCATAACGATCTGCTCGGAATTATTGCGGGCCTGGAACGCGACATCCTCGCCAATCCGCCGGTCACGCACGGCTACGCCGACACCACACCGCAAGCCGCGGAGTTAATCGCCTTGCGCATCCAAGCCAGTCGATTCCAGCGCGCGCTGGTGGAAACTGAGTCCGCCGAGGATGCGTTGCTGGAATTGAGGAGGTCGCGCATCGGCCAAAGCACCCTGCACGGCAAGATTGCCGAGATTAACGACGCGCAACGCTGGATCAAGCTCACGGACGGCAAGCGGATCGGACTGGCTGAAAGGCAATTCGACGGGCTCCTCACCGTCGGCGCGGAAGTGGATCTTGAAGTGCAGACGTTCACGGACGGCAGCGCGCTCGCGCATTCCGTCGAGATGTTCAAGACTGGCGTGACGTTTATCCTGCCCGAAATCCGCTGCCTCTTTCTGCGCATTGCTCCCGTCCAGCAACTGCCGCCCTATTTTCCAACGACGCCGGTGCTCCACTATCCCACCGCCTACGAGCACGACGGCACGTTGTTCCTCGAACAAGGCATGCGCCTCGCCGCAGCCAGCGGAAATTGCCCGGCCACTCTCGTCCCCCCAGGCACCTTCGTAACGACTCGGATGAAGCTCGAGCTCCACTACAAACCGGAGGGCATCGACAGCAGCTACAAGATGGTCACTCTCGCCACCAGTCTCGGCTCCGACTCCGAGCCGGTCCCGCTGCCGTGGGACATCAGCACCTCCGGCGCGGAGCTCACCGTCACCGTTTTTCGCCAGCAATGCCCGTCCCAAGGACTGCCTGGCTCCTGCTCCGACCCCGAGGCACTCTCCGTCGATTCCTACGCTCTCCACGTTCGCCCACGCTACAATTACGCTGCGGCAGAATACCAAACGACTGTGTTCAACCTGGAAGATTCGCCGCAGGAGGAAGGCTACCGCGTCACGCAGGTCACGAACGTCTCCGTCACCGTCACGCCGCCCTTGTCCGGCCCGGCCTTCACCTTCACTTTCAAGGCACTGGGCTTTACCGTGGCCGGCGACGAACTCGACTTTGATTTTCTCTCGCTCAACGAGCCATTCGCCGTCCACGAATGGGATTTTTATGACACCCCCGGCATTTTCTTCAAGGAACAGACCTTTGGCGTGACGAATCGCTCGGCGCTCTATTGGCCGCGCATCAGCGGCCATCACCATGGACGACCCTTCCGATATACTTGCGGCCTGCCGCAACTCACGCGCGACGCGGTATTCTTCTGCGGAAGCCTGCCGCACACGTTTTACCGGCTGCCCTTCACAGGCGGCTGGCCCACGTGGTCGTTGAGCCAGGGCAACTTTGGGAGCTTCAGCCACACGAATTCGCAATCCTATGCTTTGGATTTCGGCGCCCCGGCCGGGACGCAGATCCGCGCGGCGCGCGGCGGCATCGTCGAGGCCGTGGAGGAATCATATTCCGCCAATGGTTACGATTCGACCCAGGGGATATGTACGAATTTCAACGCCAACTACCTGGCCATTCGCCACCAGGACGGCTCCATGGGCAACTACGCCCACATAGCCCAGAACGGCGTCCAGGTCCTCGTCGGCCAGAAGGTCCGCCGCGGCGATGCCATCGCGATCGTCGGCAACACCGGCTGCTCATCGGGGCCACACCTGCACTTCTACGCGAGCGACTTCGCCGGGAACAACTCCATCCTCGCGCGGTTCGAGCGATGGAATACTTGTATCGTCCCTCTTCCCCCTGTTCCCTGCCTGCCGCTGCTCGAATGTATCGTGCCCGCGACCGGCGAGATCCTGTTCTCAACCCAATAATGCGTGAGTGAAAAACAACGGTCCTGCGGCTCAACGCCCGGACAAAACGGCGACCGCAATGAACACAAACAAAACCATGAAAACTATCAAACACGCAGTGACGCTCGGATTTTTGTTTACCCTGGCGCCGATGGCCGACGCTGCTCCAGTGCCCAATCTCATCACTTACCAGGGCCGTGTCCAATCAGATGGGACCAATGTCAATGGCATGGGTGAATTCAAATTTGCCATTGTCAATGGCGGGATAAACACCTCCGTCCAGGCGACCGCGAACGC
>CAZCUL010000667.1:0-3091 GCA_964501475.1 uncultured Verrucomicrobiota bacterium
ATAAAAGCGAATCGCGGGTGACAGCGGAGTTTTACAACTGCGCCGTCGAGGTGATGCGTGGCGCGGAAACGATCGACAAATACATCGCACTGCCGCAGCAGGAGGCGTTCGATATCGAGTACTGGCTTTTGGAGGAAGCGAAGCTGCGCCGGATGCCGCCGGAAAAGGAGCTGGCCAGGCAGGTCGCGGTCGTCATTGGCGCCGGGTCGGGCATCGGGAGGGAGGTCGCGCTCCGGCTGGTCAGGGAAGGCGCGCACATCGTTTGCGTGGACGTTCAGATCGATGCCGCCCAGGCCGCCGCCAAAGAGATCACCGACAAATACGGCCTGGGAATCGGCGTGGCCGGGAGCGGGATTTCGAATTGCGGTCCAGCCATTGGCTTATCCTGCGACATTACGAATCGCGCCAGCGTTCGCGTCATGCTGGATCAGGTCGCCCTGGCCTACGGCGGGTTTGACACGGTCATTGTGACGGCTGGCATTTTCTTCCCTCCCGATACCAGCGGCCGGGTTCCGGACGAGAAATGGGCGGTCACTTTCGCGGTAAACGTGACCGGCAGCTACATCGTGGCGGACGAAGCTTTCCAGGTTTGGAAAGAGCAAGGTTTGCCCGGGAACCTCGTCTTGACGACCAGCGCCAATGCGGTCGTGGCCAAGAAGGGCTCGCTCGCTTACGACGCCTCGAAAGCCGCGGCGAATCATCTCGTCCGCGAGCTGGCCCTGGAGTTGTCGCCCCTGGTGCGTGTCAACGCCGTCGCTCCCGCCACGGTCGTGAAAGGCTCGAGCATGTTCCCCCGCGAGCGGGTCATTGCCAGCCTGGCAAAATACAAGATCGCCTACCGCGAAGACGAATCGACCGAGAGTTTGACCGGCAAACTCGCGCAGTTCTACGCCGACCGCACCCTGACGAAAACTCCCATTACGCCTGCCGACCAGGCGGAGGCATTCTTCCTCCTGGTGTCTTCCAGGCTCAGCAAAACCAGCGGCCAGATTCTCGCCGTCGATGGCGGCTTGCACGAAGCCTTCCTTCGCTGATCCCGCGCGTCGCTGGGTTTTGGCGGGTGCGGATCGATCTGGCAGGCCTCGTAGGACAGCGCGTCTCGCCTGTCCGAGCACCGCGGAGCGGCGCCGGCCGGACCCTGTTTTGATCCTTGTCGAAAACCTTTGTCGGAAACTTTGTCGATCCGGGTCGGCCTTCTCAGAAGCTGTTAGCATGGCAATCAGTCGGCCCAAGAATCCTCTTCCCGATCTGAGTTCCACGGAGCCAGGCCTTTTGGAGCTCCGACAAGCCTTCCAGGCTTGGATTGCCAGATTCCCTGATGCCCGCCGAGACTCATCCACGCACCGGAGCGAGGAGCCCTAATAGAATATCCGGAACCGGTAAAATCGCATGGGATCGAGGCCGCCAGTCTGCGAACCGTCATCGATGAAGTTGAAGATGCCGGTGGCGGAGGTGACGGTATTGGTGAACGGCTGCCAGTTGCCGGGCACAACCGTAGGCGACCATTCGACCGTGAACTGCTGATTCGTGGGCGCGGTCCATTCCAGCAGATACATCCCATTGCTGAACGTAATGCTCGTGAAATTCATCGCCGGCCCGGCATGCGGCACCAGACCTTCACGGACCCGGAAGAAGTTGTAGGGCGACGGCAACGGAACGCAATAAGTCGTCTCGTCATCGGCTGCGGTTATGGTGGGCGACGCCGCCTGCCAATTCGTGGAACTGAGCGGAGACTTGCCCTGAACGAAATAGCTGACGCCCGGAACCGAAGTCCAGGTAATGCAGAAAGTGGAGTTGGTGATCTGTTGGCGGATAATCACCAGGTTCGTTCCCGCGATGGCGGATTCAGTCGCCCTGATCTCATAGGGGATGGGGGTCGCCGAGACGTTGATCACCGCCAGATACCAATCGCCCGCCGTAAGCGGGACCGGACTCGAGTTGTTGCGCACGACAATCAGCTCGCCGCTCGTGTTCGGGTTGGCGCTGACGTAGTCGAAGTTCGAGAGATTCGGCAGTGGCAATCCCTTTCGCGCGACCAGCGTCACGTCGCCGCCCGGCCGCAGCACTTCGAATTGAGCGCGCACGGCGTTGGTCGTCACCGTATAAACATAGTAATCCGTCCCCGGCGGCGTGGCGCCTTCGGTGACGGGCACGATGTTGGTCAAGACAACCCCGTTCATCAACGCGATGATGTTCACGCCGGGGATCAGCTGTTTTGCCCGGACCGTATAAGTGACGTTGGTCGCCTCGCGGCTGACGACGGCCAAAAACCATTCTCCCGGCTCCAATATCTCCGGCATCGAGTTGGTATGAACGGTAATGAACTCGTTGGCCACGCCACCGTTTTCGCTCGCGTAGGAAAAGCTTCCGGGCGTGGGATGGGGCAACGGCAAGGCTCGCTTCACGTAGAGGTCCACGTTGCCGTCGGCACCGTAAATTTCGAAGTTGGCCTGAAGCGCATTTGAAGCCACTAGGAACCGAAAATAGTGGACACCGGAGTTCGTATTCAGGTCTGGAGCCGGCAATGTGGCCGTCTGCGGCATGTCGTCTGCCAGCGTAATGATGTTGCTCCCAATAATGAACTCGGTCGCTCGGATCGAGTAAGCCACATTGCTGCTCCCTGAGTTGAGCACTGCCACGTACCAATCGCCCGGCGTCAGCGGCGGACTTGTCGCCTCGGTCGCCACGACGAACAAATCGCTGCTCGAGTCAGCGGTATTCATCAGCGTCGGCAACGGCAATCCCTTCCGAATGAGCATGATGGTATTGCCGGAAGGATCGGAGAGCTCGAAGTTCGCCTGAACCGCGTTCGAGGAAACGGTGAAAAGGTAGTAATGGAACAGGCTGCTTTCGAAGATGCCGGTCGGCTGCAATACATCGGGGACCGCATCGCCACTTGCCAGCCGCGTGATTCCATTACCGACGGCAAACTCGGTCACGCGAACCGTGTAATCCACCGGACCACCCGTCCCGTTTACTACGGCCAAATACCACGGGCCGGGCGTGAGCGGCGCGGGCGAATTTGTTGTGACCTCGATGAACTCATCGAACGTGCTCCCCATTTCCGAGGAATAAGCCGCGTCGCTTGGTC
>CAZCUL010000668.1:0-3341 GCA_964501475.1 uncultured Verrucomicrobiota bacterium
AAAAGAACCTGTCTTTCCCCGACTGGACTGGGGAACCACTCACCGAGTTGGAGCCATTGATCGGGCGCTACCTTCTGGCGGGGTGGGGCTGTGTGGCGGAGGGACTACCACAGGGCTGGTCGTGTCTGTCCAATGCCTCCATCGGCCCGCGGGCGGTGCCATTGGCTGGAATCCCTGAAGGAGAGACGGCGGTTCTGAAGTACGTGGAGTATCTGGGCCTGGCGCCAAACGAAGCGGGCCGTGCCGGCAATTGGATAGTGCGCGAGGAACGGCTCGCCCGATTGGCCCCGACTGAGGAAACGCAGCAATGAGCGATGTGCTGAAGGCGACGATCCAGATCAGGAAGGTCAGTAAGGGCACCCAGGCTTTTATCGTGGTTCCCAGCAAGAAAGGATCACGGGACCAGGTGCTGGGGGCCGGCATGCTCAGTCGGGACGTGGCCGATCTTCTCGCCAATCAGCTTGTGAAGCTGGAAGGCATCGAGGTGGAGTACGAGATGGTGGGCGGTCAGCCCAAGCGTGTACGGCGCGCCGGGACCGCCTGGGAAGAACTAGGTGATCCGAAGCCGAAAGGGAATGGGCCGCAACAGAAGCCCGACGACCGACGCCCCAAGTTCGAGAATCCTTACAACTTCGTGCCCGCCCCTCCCCGAGAACAGAACGGCACCGGTCTGGACGACGACGCCCCGCGTGGCCATCATCGCTACCACGAGAAGCACTGGTCCGGGCGAATCGGCGTGCGCCTGACCACCAAGACTCCGCTGCTCATCCCCGATGCAGCCAAGCTGGAAAAAGACGGCGTTCACCCCGTTTTTCCGATTCGAACAAGCTCGGATGGCTCTCCCTACCTACCCCCAACTTCCATTAAGGGCATGTTGCGAAATGCTTATGAGGCGGTGACCAATAGCAGGATGGGGGTTTTTGCCGGTCATGATGATCCACTTGCGCTCAGGTATGCGGCTCGAAGTGGTGCCGCAGTTGTTCCCGCCAGAGTCTCTGATTGTGAGCAGTTCATTTACCTTCTTCCAGGATTCACGCACATCCAAAATGATGGAAAACCGTCTGGAAATCCAGCAGCGATGTACGCAGCGTGGTTACCAGCATACGAACGGGAAGCCCGTTTACTGCGAAGTGGTCAGAATTGCGCGAGACATTTGTTCGAGGTCTGGGCCGAGTTGGAGCTGTGGGCACATTATGTGTTCAGGTACGGCCAGTGGCGGAACAATTTCAATTTATGGCGCGTTGTGACGTTGAAAGACGGCAAACAATCCAGACCAGTTGAGTTCTGCCATTCAAACAGAGAGAGAGCATTTCCACACACTCCCCACAACAATCGGACGCACAGTACTCCAGTTCATGGAACGAGCCATTGTTGGGTGAAAGGCTTCGTTTTCCGATCCAATAAAAACATTGGCAGGAAACACGACGAGCGGGTGTTCTTCGTTGGCGCAGGGCACCCCCAGCAACATTCGCTGCGAACGGAAATTACGAACCAGCATCGGGAGCAGTGGCGTGTTCTCATCTCCAATTACCAAGATGAACACCAGCGTGAGCGTGATCAGAACATTACCCGCCCGCCAGCGTTACCAACCTCTTGTGTTTGGTCTCGTCATATAGAGGGAGGGGAACGGGAGCAGAAGCTCCAAGCTGGAACCCTCTGCTACGCGAAGGTTAAAGCAAATTCGCGGGGTGGCTTCGACGTGGAAGCCCTCTATCCGGTGATGATCTCCCGTGACCTATACAACCACGCACCGGATTGCTTGCTGCCTGAAAGCCTCCGGCCCGCCTCGGCAATCAACCAACTCTCGCCCGCGGACCGGGTCTTTGGCTGGGTGAATGCAACTGGAAACGACCAGCAGGAATCTGGCAATAGCCCGCAGGCGTTCAAGGGCAAGCTTCGGGTCGGGCAGGTCACCTGCGATCAGGGTGCATCCGCCATAGAACAGTTGGACATAATGGATGCGCAAGGGCTCGCCCTTGCCATCCTGGGTCAGCCCAAGCCTCAGCAGGAGCGCTTTTACGTAGCCCAGGACAAGACTGGCAAGCCGCTGCCGAGTCCAAGCGAGAAGGGGTCGGGATTCGCCCACGCCAATCAGGGATTGCGAGGGCGGAAGGTCTATCCGCATCAGCGTCAGGCAGAGCCGGAATCCTATTGGTCTGTTCAGTCTGATCCAGGGCAGCCTTTAGGGGAGCACTTTAACGGAATGCGAATCTATCCCGAATTCCACCGCCTTCCCGATCCAGGGAACGACAATCGCATCCGTGACAATCAGAACCGGTCCGTGCGCGCTTGGGTCAAGCCGGGAATGACCTTCGGCTTCGGCATCCAGGTCACGAACATCTCTGCGGTAGAGCTGGGGGCTCTCCTTTGGCTGCTCAGTTTGGACGAAGGGCACTATCTGCGGCTCGGCCTCGGTAAGCCCCTGGGCTTTGGCTCGGTGCGATTGGCGATCGAGTCGCTCGATCTTCGCGACGGCCGCGCGTTGGCTGAGGACTATCAGTCGCTTCTCGGCCGGGGCCAAGGTGGCGATCGTCTTTCCGAGGTGGGGAGCGAGTCTTTCATGGAGCTCGTTAAGACCTATCAGAAGGCGGTGCTCAAAGCCGACAAGGCTAGCGCCTTCGATCAGGTACTGTTCATCAAAGCGTTCCTCAACGCATGCCGGGGCGGTAAGATACCGGTTCACTATCCTCGCAAGTCGCAACACCCAACATCCGAGAGCAAGGTCTACGAATGGTTCGTCGAGAACGAAAAGGGCGGCAAAGGACCGCGGTTGTCGCTTCCGTCGCTAACGGAAAATGAACGTGGCCTCCCGTATTTCGACTGACCACCGATGCGACAGTCCCTGATTCATGGGCTTCACGTAAGCTGGCGATGGATATTGCGCCAGGCTTATGTCCATCCTTGGCGCAGCGGGGCCGCCGTGGTGGTGGTGTTAATGGGCAGCAGCCTTGGGATGGGGGCACTGATGAAGACCTGGGAGGATTCCTGGGTGAGGTGGCTCGACAATGCCTTCATCGTGCTCACAGGCGTTTCCCTGATGATCGGGTGGGCGATTGCCCTGGTAATTCGTGCCCAACAGAAAGAGGCAGCCGCGTCGTTCCTGCATGCCGGGGCGCAGGCCGACGCTCCGACCTTTGAGGCAGCGCTGATTCTGGCGAGCCAGAACGAGGCGCTGATGGATTGGCATTTGCGCCACCACGGCTATCAACGGGTCGAGATGGTATGGACCACCAAGACGCGGGAAAGCGCGCGGTCAGTGCTCGATCGCTTTCCCCAGATCCGATGTTTGCGCGGACCCGGCCAAGAGGCGGAAGAAGCCCTCGAAAACCCTTACGATCTCC
>CAZCUL010000669.1:0-5855 GCA_964501475.1 uncultured Verrucomicrobiota bacterium
AACCGACCCCTTTAAGAAACCGACCCCTTTAAGAAACCGACCCCTTTAAGAACGAGCCGCCAATTGGCAACGGGTTTGGAGTGACGGCTGGGCGGACTCGTCAGGACCGGCAGACGAGCCTGCAGGTGCCGATCAAAGACATTTACCTCTATCCGTTGAGCCGCAACTTCCGGGAGGCGCTCCAAGGGTGAAGACGCCCGAGGAACTGCGGCGGGAGTTGGCCGATAATCCGGCGGGACTGGTCGATTATGCTTTCCAGCTGCAAGAACAGCTCAGGCAATTGCGTCAGCAAGCGGCCCAGGCGCAAGAGGAACTTGAGCAGAAATCGCAGCAACTAGCCGAGGCGCAGGCCATCATCGCCGAGCTCAAGAGAGAGCTCTTCGGCGCCAAGGCCGACAAACTCAGGGCCGAGCAGGAAGAGCAACTGCAGCAGTTGCTCGGAGATGTTCAAGAGCAAGGCCAGCGTGCCCCGCCCTTGAGCCAGGAAGTGCTCCAGGAGGCCATCGCTCAAGAGCGCTCCGATCAACGTCAACGTGCCAAGGAACGTCGACGACGCCATTTGCCCCCGGTCCAACTGGAAAAGCAGCAAGTCATCCTCGAACCGGACGACAAAATCTGTCCGAGCAGCGGGCAGGAGAGAAAGCGGATTGGTCAGGAAGTGACCACCGAGTATGACTACCTTGCCGCCAAACTGATCATCCGCGAGATCGTGCGTCCGAAGTATGGACGGTGCGGAAAACCGTGCTGTGAAGGAGTGACCATTGCCTCGCTGCCCCCCCGACTGGTCCCGCAAAGTAAGCTGGGATTGGGCTTGGCGGTCTACCTGTTGCTCAGTCGTTTTGACGACCATCTGAGCTACTACAACCTGGAACGGAGTTTTCTAGAGCGGTTTGGAGCAGTTATCCCCCGGCAGCAAATGGTGCAATGGGTGGAAAAGGTGGCTCATTTACTCCTGGCGATCTACTGGCTGATCTGGGAAGAGCTTAAATCGGACAGTTACCTGCAAATCGACGAGTCGCCGGTGAAAGTACTCGATCCGGAAGTCAAAGGCAAAGCGGCTCAGGGCTACCTTTGGTTTTACTCGAAACCCGGCGGATACGTGTTCCTGGAGTTTCATCAAAGCCGCGGACGGGATGGGCCTCGAGAACGACTGCGAGGTTTTCGAGGGACGATGCAAACCGACGGCTACGAGTTATATGATTCGCTCCGCCGGGAACAGCCCCGCGCGCTCAAGCGGATTGGCTGTACGAGTCATGCTCGGCGTCGGTTTTACAAAGCGCTGCTGGAATCCTGCTCGGAAAGCCTGTGGTTCATCGGACAGATGCGCCAACTCTATCAGCTGGAAAGGCAACTCAAGGACTGCAGTCCAGAGGCGCGTCGCCAAGGTCGACTCCAGAAAGCCCCGGCCATTTGGTTAGCCATGAAGAGGCGGGCCGAAGGGCTCCGGGCCGACCGACGAGTGCTGCCCAAGAGCAGCCTGGGCAAAGCGGTGCGCTATTTCCTCAACGAATACACAGCGCTGGTGGGCTACCTGCGAGACGGTCGATTCGAAATTGATTCAAACCTCGTGGAAAATGTAATGCAAAGCTTTGCATTACGTTTTTTATGCCGAGATGCCCGTAATGCCGAGACGCGGGAGCGGAGGACGGTGATGGCCGCGCCGGCCCGGAGGTTCAGCCGCTTGTCACTCGGCATAATCAGAGCGCTTCGAGGAAAGCGAGTAGGCGCGAGGTGTTTCGTGCCGAGGAGTTGCGGGGAGCCTTCGGTTCATTCAGACGCTTCAAACACTCGGTCTTCATTTTCAGATCGGCTTCGACGTAACCGTGAGTTGTCAGCGGTTTCGCATGACCAAGCCATAGGGCAATAACCTCCAGAGCAACTCCTGCTTGGAGCAAGGCCATTGCGCAGGAATGCCGGAACGTGTGGCAAGTGATCCGCCGGTTCTTCAGAGACGGGCAGGTCTCCACGGCATTTCGAACCGCCAGCGCGAGACGGAACGCGCCGCCATCACGACTCAACGGTTCACCGTTTCGGTTAGTGAAGATGAGCTGCTCAGACTTGATGTCATTGGCCTTGCACCACTTTCTCAGCAGTTGTTCCGTCACTGGCCAGATTGGCACCGTCCGTTCCTTGCGACCTTTGCCTCGGAGATGAACGGCTCGACCGACCACATCTTGGGGCCGGAGCTGTAGAGCTTCGGAGATCCGGGCACCAGTGTTGTAAAGGACCATGAAAAGTAGCCGGTCTCGACGGCCGGAATGAGTTGTCGGATCGATGGCGGCGAGCACCGCATCGATTTCCTGATGGGTCATAAAGCCAAGAACACGCTTGGGAGATTTCTTTTGCGGGATCGCGAGGATCCGTTGGGCGACCCCGATAAAATCGACGCCCCCGCTTTCACCAATCACGAATCGGACAAACGTCCGGATGGCTGCCAGTCTCAGGTTGCGCGTTCGTGGGGTGTTACCGCGGGTCGTTTCCAAGTGCTCAAGAAAGGCCAGAACCGTCGCCGGATTGACGGTCTCAAGGGTCAATTGATCAATGGTGCGTCGGTGGCGGTGGGAGAGAAACGATAGGAATAGACGGAACGTGTCTCGATAGCCGTTTCGCGTGTGGGCGCTGAGGTTGCGCTCGGTCGTGAGATGATGGACAAAGAAGCGCTGAACCAACTCCGGGAGTTCATCTGGCTGTCGGAACTTGCTCATGGAAATGACGGAAACGAACAGCAGCATCCCGCAGCGCAATCGGATCGGCCGTGACATACCACCAAGTCGAATTGAAGGTCCGGTGACCCAGATAGCGAGCCAGGAGGAGCAGGTGATGGGCGACAGGCCGCCTTTGGCGGCTCCACTGAGAGATCCGATCGGAGGCGAAGGTGTGGCGAAAGTCCATCAGGCGCACCGAGCAACGTTCACTGCGGGGAACAATATCCCGGGCCAATCGCTGGAACACCTTCTCCGTCCGACGTGCGCTTAAAGGACAGCCTCTGGCGTTGACAAACAAAGTCTTACCATCCGGAAACAGCGTCCGACGTGCTCGATTGTATCGCTGCAGCGCGCGGACGGCAGTTGGGTGGAGGGGAATAACTCGCTCCGGGCTGAACTTGCAGGGGCGAATCCGAAGTGTGGCCTGCTCGACGTCAAGGTCGGTCCAGTGCAGGCGGAGCGCCTCTCCCGGGCGCATACCGGTGGATGCCAGGAGGCCAATAAAGGTCGTATAGGTCAATGGGTGTAGGGACGAACGGCTGGTCTCAAGCCGTCGTGCCCGTCGAAGAATTATCTTGAGCTCAGCTACACCGAAGATGTGCGGGCGACAGCGTTGAAAACCAACTCCGAGCAGGTAGGAGTCCGGGACCTGAGTGCAAGGATCCAAGGTTGCGCAGTAGCGTGCAAATCCCCGCACCATTCCAAGACGCGTGGCGCGAGTCTTGGGGCGAGCGGATGGAAGCGCGCTGGCCCACTGGATCGCCAGCGAGGTCGTCAGAGGCTTTTTTGGGGCTTTCGCATCCGCAAAGCGCGCAAAATCCAAGAGCAGTTCGGCACCCTGCATGCGGTAACCGAGGCTGCGACGATACGCCAGATATCGCCGCACCAGCACACTTTTCGGCGTTTGATTTAGCTTGGCCATGGTTGCGCCAGCGATCGCAGGTCGTGGGTCTGGGTATAGCGGTCCGTTGTGGCTACGAGTCGGTGTCCGAGGACATCCGCAATCTCCTTGGTCGTTGCCCCGTGGGCATAAAGTCGTGTCGCGAACGAATGGCGCAGCCTATGGGTGCCGAAATAGCCGAGGAGACCACACCGGCGGTAGGCCCGGTCCATGGCCGCCGCAATCGCTGCCGTAGACAGGGGCCGCCCTCGCAACACCGTTTGCCCAACGAACACCTGCTCCACGTCAGTAGGGGGACGGTGGCGAAGATACTCACGTAGTGCCGTGATTACATGTGGTGGCAACGGGAGTTGTCGCCCGGCACTGACTTTGGCGGGAGGAACCGTTATTACTCTGCCGCTGCCGTCGATATCGGTGATGCGAAGTCTCGAAACTTCAATCGCCCGCAAGCCCAAGTCGATCAGGCAAACCGCGATGGCGTAGTCACGGCGACCTTGGTCAGACCCGCGATCGAAGGCCGCGAGGAACCTCCGCCGCCGTTCATCGTCGAGGAGATCCGGAAGTCTTCGGTGTCCGAAGTCCGCCACCGTGGGTACGGCCAGTGCAAGAGTCAGCGAGCACTCCCCCCGCATATGCATGAAACGAAAGAACTGCCGCAGGGTGGATAGAACATCGTTGCTGGTTTTGGGCGTGAATACTCGCTTTAGCGAAAGAGCGTACCGATGCAAGTCCGACGCATGTACGACATCCCAGCGCAACGGGCGCCCGCGAAATTGCCATGCGAGGTACCGATTGAGAACGCGAGTCGCCGCTGCCCGTGTGCACTCTGCCAGGGCTCGATCAACACGCAGGAAATGGTCGTAATTATTGATCCACCCTTGCCAACGGACACCGCGAGACGGGGCATGGAACCGGCCAATGAATCGGAGCCATTGCCGGAGGCCTGACTGTCGCGTTTTGCGAGAAGCCGCTTTCCATCCTGGCAAGCATCCCCGCATGATCGTAGGCACGTCGCGCACTCGAAGGAGAGAAGCAGAACGCCCTCGTTTCGAAAGATATCGTGCCACCTTCCGGAGAAACCGCCGGTAAAGACCAACGGTGAACTCTGATGTGTGGCGTTGTCGCAGGTACCTGACGAAGTTCCCATCGATGAGCTGAAGATCTCGCTGCAGTCGCTTTGGGACATCCATGGTTTTCATCCGGCACGAAATAAGTCAGGGGCAGGATCGCGTGCATGCGAACAAACCGACATGCATGACGAACACCGATGATTAAGAAAAGTCGTGCCAACCGAGACTGTCTTCCAGTTCGCCACCGCCCGGACGATGATTACTCTGCGGAGACCTACCACCTGCCGTTGCTGTTATGCCGAGTGACAAGCGGCTGAACCTCCGGGCCGGCGCGGCCATCACCGTCCTCCGCTCCCGCGTCTCGGCATTACGGGCATCTCGGCATAAAAAATGTAATGCAAAGCTTTGCATTACATTTTCGCACCAGTTATTATCAATGTCCAGGTGAGCGTGATGGAGAAACCTTTCCAAGCGCGGCCATTGACCCAGGGCGTAATTGCAGGCCTTGGCCAATTGACTGGCGGGAAGCACATCGTTTTGCTGGCGAAGGGCCAGTATCCGCTTTTGTAGTTGCTTGAGCATCTTGCCGGTGTGCTCTTTGGCGCAGGGCCAGGCGTGCCGCCGGCTCCAGCCCAGCTTGCCGCGCCTGGTCTTCCAACCGGTACATCTCACCAATCAACTCCAGAACCTCCACGGGCCGCAGGTCCTCGGGACCCAGCAGGTGGGCCCGATGAAACTCCCGACGCGCATGAGCCCAACAGCCGGCATGTTCGATGCCCGTACCCAGTTTGTCATACGCGGCATAACCGTCGGTCTGAAAAATCCCCTGGAAGCCTTGCCGGAAATCTTTGGGACCCGCCCGGGCCCGCCCCATCTGGAAGTCAAACACGATGGGACCTCCGGGCCGGCTAAACTCCCACATGTAGGCTCGATGGTTGCGCCCTCGAACTTCCGGGCTCTGGCAGGGCACCCTGGTTTCGTCGGCTTGGATGTATCCTCCGGCCAACAGGTCCGCCTTGAGGGTCGGGATCAACGCGCCCATCAGTTCCCCGGTCTTCATGATCACGTTAATCAGGGTTTTGCGACTAAGCTCGATGTTCGCATCCCGGTCCTGAATCTGGCTTGGTCGGTAGGCCGGCAGATGGTCGCCATATTTCTTGATCAACACATCCACGATCA